>JAZKHR010000024.1:0-4157 GCA_040385305.1 Pseudomonadota bacterium | reverse complement strand
CCTCGGCCTGGTCGAGGATCTTCTTGCCGCGCTTTTCCAGCTGGTCGAACAGGCCGGGGCGCAGCGGAATGCGCGAGGGGTTGTCGGGGTTCGTCGCCAGCAGGCGCGAGCCGGTCTTCTCGTCGTCGAGCTGGACGTAGGCGATGCCGGTGACGCCCTGGTAGCCCAGCGAGGCGTAGGTGGTCTCGGTCACCGGCGTGCCCTTGTCGACGCTCAGGTGGACCAGGATCTGGCCGGTCACCTTCGGGTCGAAGTCGATGGCGTCGACCTTGCCCACCTCCAGGCCGCGGTAGCGCACCGCCGCCTGCGGGTTCAGGCCCGGCACCGACATCGTCGTGGCCAGCAGGTAGGGCTCGCGCTCGACCCGGTCGCGGTTGAACCAGACGCCGAACAGCACCGCCGCCACCAGCAGGATGATGGTGAAGAAGCCCGTCATCAAGGCATGCGATCTGTTTTCCATTACACCTCCGGTTTCTTTTCAGCGCGGCGCTCTTCGAGCACCGCCAGCGCGCGTTGACCGCGGTCGCCGAGGAAAAATTGTTTGATAAACGGATGCTCGACCCGGATCACCTCGCGCGTCGGGCCGATCGCGATCACGTGCTTTTCGGCCAGCACGGCGATGCGCGTCGACAGCGCGAACAGCGTGTCGAGGTCGTGCGTGACCATCACCACCGTCAGCCCCAGCTCGCGGTGCAGCGACTGGATCAGCGCGACGAAGGTTTCCGACAGGTCCGGGTCGAGCCCGGCGGTGGGCTCGTCGAGGAACAGCAGCTTCGGCTCCAGCGCCAGCGCGCGCGCCAGCGCGACCCGCTTGACCATGCCGCCGGACAGGTCGGACGGCATCTTGTTGACGTGCTCCGGTCCCAGCCCGACCATGTTCATCTTCAATAATACGGCATCGCGTATCAAGTCCTCGGGCAGGGCGCGCAGCTCGCGCATCGGCTGCGCCACATTGTCGAACACCGTCAGCGCCGAATACAGCGCGCCCTGCTGGAACAGCATGCCCCAGTGGTTGCGCAACTGCTGCAGGTGGGCCGAGTCGGTCTGGCTGATGTCCTCGCCGAACACCCGCACGCAGCCGCGCGCCGGCCGCTCCAGTCCCAGCATCTGGCGCAGCAGCACGGTCTTGCCGGTGCCCGAGCCGCCGACGATGGACAGGATTTCGCCGCGCACGATGGACAGGTTCAGGTCCTGGTGCACCACGGTGCGGCCGAACTTGGTCCACAGATTGCTGATCTCGACCACCGGGGCGTCGCCGTCCAGGGTGAGGGCGCCCTCGGTGCCGCAGCTGCCGCCGCTCTCCGCCGTCGTCTCTTCCATCAGTACCCCACGCCGTTGAAGACGATGGCGAACACGGCGTCGGCCAGGATCACCACGGTGATCGCGGTGACCACCGCGGTGGTGGTGCCGTGGCCCAGGCTTTCGGTGTTGGCCTTGATGCGCAGCCCGAAGTGGCAGGACACCAGCGCGATCAGGGTGCCGAACACGGTGCCCTTGCCCAGGCCGATGATGTAGTTCGCCAGCGGCACCGCGTCCGGCAGCTTCTGGATGAAGTAGCGCGGCGACAGGTTGAGTTCGATCTTGGCCGCCACCATGCCGCCGATCAGGGCGGCAGTGTCGGTCCAGATCACCAGCAGCGGCATCGAGATGGCCAGGGCCAGCACCTTCGGCATGATCAGGCGGAAGCCGTGCGAGATGCCCATCACCAGCATCGCGTCGAGTTCCTCGGTGACGCGCATCACGCCCAGTTGCGCGGTGATGGAGGAGCCGGAGCGCCCGGCCACCAGGATCGCCGCCAGCAGCGGGCCCAGTTCGCGGATCACGCTCATGCCGAGCAGGTTGACCAGGTAGATGTCGCCGCCGAAGGCGCGCAGCTGCTGCGCCGACAGGTAGGACAGCACCACGCCGATCAGGAAGCCGACCAGGGCGGTGATGCCGAGCGCCTGGAAGCCGGCGTGGTAGATGTTGGCGGAGATTTCGCGCCAGGGGCCGCGCAGCGGGCGGCGGGCGAAGCGCCCCAGGTCCTGCGTCACCTGGCCGACCAGGCGGATGAAGCCGGCCATGTGCTCGAAGAAGGACAGCATCGAGAAGCCCAGCACCATCACCGAGGTCAGGCGCCCCTTGCGGCTGCGCGGGATCTCGATGTTGCCGGCCTGTTCTATGCGCTTGAAGAATTCCTCCTGGGCCGGCGCCAGCCGCAACTGCTTTGGCCGGGCCTTGCCCCAGGTGTTCCAGAACAGCTGGGCGGCGATGTGGTCCATGCTGTCGATGCCGCTCAAGTCCCAGGCCACGCCGGCGTCGCCGCGCAGCGGTTCGAGCTGCGCGGCGATGCCGCGCATGGCGTCGCCCTGCGCCAGCGCGTGCACTTGCCAGGTGCCGCTGGCGGTGACGGCGCGCCCCGGCTTGGCGTCGGGGCTGATGGTCAGGATGGGCTCTTGTGAAATTGGCATGGGCTCAGTTTAAGGGAGATTCGCCCAGACCGCCACCGCTGTTCATGGGGCGGCGCCCTTCAGGCGGCAAGGTGGCGCGCCTGGCGCTGCGGTATCGACGCCTCGGGACGCTGCGCCGCCGCCGCGCTCTTCGCCTTGGTGCCGCCGGCATCGCGGCCGGCGTAGTCGCTGGCCAGCAGCAGGTTCGCCTCGAGCAGGCTCATGCCGCGGCTTTGCAGCCATTGCGAGACCAGGCTGGCCAGGCGGTCGAGCGCGATGCGGTGGGTCGCGTCGGTCTTCGCGTACAGCCAGTCGGAGAAGGCCATGAAGTTCTCGAACGGCGTCTCGCCCATCAGACGCAGCACCGTGTTGGCGAAGCGGCCGGAGTTGGCCACCAGGTCCCAGTAGCGGGCGAAGCGCACCAGCCGCTGCATCGTCATGAAGTCGATCTGCTTGTTGGCCAGGATGGTGTAGGGCGGATGCGGGTCGAACACCAGGCCGTAGGGTTCGGTGTGGCGGATGATGGGCGTGCCGCGCAGCCGCTTCAGGATGCCGAACTGGATCTCGTGCGGCTTCAGCTCGACCAGCTTGTTGAAGCCGCGCGCGAAACTCTCCACGTCCTCGCCCGGCAGGCCGGCGATCAGGTCGACGTGCAGGTGGGCGTTCGACTGCTCGCACAGCCAGCGGATGTTGTCGGCGGCCTTCTGGTTGTCCTGCTTGCGGCTCACCAGCGCCTGCACCTCGGGGTTGAAGCTCTGGATGCCGATCTCGAACTGCAGCGCGCCGGGCGGGAACTTGCTGATGCCTTCCTTGAGCGCGTCGGGCAGGTGGTCCGGCACCAGCTCGAAGTGGGCGTACACGGGGTCGTCCGGATTCGCCGCCAGCTTATCGAGGAAGAACTGCATGATCTTCAGGCTGGTCTTGATGTTCAGGTTGAAGGTGCGGTCGACGAACTTGAACAGGCGGGCGCCGCGCGCGTGCAGCGACTCCATCTCCGCCAGGAAGGGCTCCAGGCCGAACGGCCAGGCGGTCTTGTCCAGCGCCGACAGGCAGAACTCGCACTTGAACGGGCAGCCGCGCGACGCCTCCACATATAGGGTGCGGTTCTTGATGTCGTCGTCGGTATAGAGAGAGTAGGGCAGCTTCAGCTCCGCCATGGGCGGCTGCACGCCCGCATGGATCTTCATGATCGGCTTGGGCCCGTTGAGGATCTCGCCGCACAGCTTGGGGAAGGTCACGTCGCCCCAGCCGGTGATCAGGTAGTCGGCCGCCTGGACGATGGCTTGCTCGCCCGGCTCGTACGACACCTCCGGTCCGCCCAGCACGATCACCACCTCCGGCGCCACCCGCTTGAGCATCGCCACGACCTTGGTGGTTTCCTCGACGTTCCATATATAGATGCCGAAACCGACGATGCGCGGCTTCTGCAGCAGGATGCGTTCGACGATCTCGGTGGTCTTGGTGCCGATCACGAACTCCTGCAAGCGGGTGCGCTCCTGCAGCGGCCCCATGTTTGCCAATAAATAGCGCAGACCCAGCGAAGCGTGGGTGTAGCGGGCATTGAGGGTGGAGAGCAGGATGGTCATGACAGGCTTCAAGAACGGGGAAAGCAGCCATTTTACGCTGCCGCCCCGCTTCTTCCCGGATAAAGCTTGCTTAGTGGCCGCGTCTTCGCTATAGTTCGCCTCCCCAATGAGCAGCACTGGTTGTTGAGCAGAAAGGGCCGGT
>JAZKHR010000023.1:0-4727 GCA_040385305.1 Pseudomonadota bacterium | reverse complement strand
TCACCGGCGGCCTGCCGCGCGTGGCCGACCTGTTCGAAGCCCGCAAGCCGAAGGAAGCGGCGATCCTCGCCGAGATCTCCGGCGTGGTCAGCTTCGGCAAGGAGACCAAGGGCAAGCAGCGTCTTGTGATCAAGCATCCGGACGGCACCGACCACGAAGAGCTGATCCCGAAGTACCGCCAGATCATCGTGTTCGAAGGCGAACACGTTGAGAAGGGCGAGACCGTGGTGGACGGTGAGCCGACCCCGCAGGACATCCTGCGCCTGAAGGGCGTGCCGGAGCTTGCGGCTTACCTGGTCAAGGAAATCCAGGACGTGTATCGCCTGCAGGGCGTGAAGATCAACGACAAGCACATCGAAGTGATCATTCGCCAGATGCTGCGCAAGGTCGAGATCGTCGATGGCGGCGACAGCAAGTACCTGCACGGCGAGCAGGCCGAGCGCCAGCGCGTGATCGAGGAGAACGCCAAGCTCGAGGCGAAGGGGCTGATCCTGGCCAAGGTGGATCCGGTCCTGCTGGGGATCACCAAGGCATCGCTGGCCACCGAATCCTTCATCTCCTCGGCATCGTTCCAGGAGACCACCCGCGTGCTGACCGAGGCCGCGGTGCGCGGTACCCGCGACACCCTGCGCGGTCTGAAGGAGAACGTGATCGTCGGGCGCCTGATTCCGGCCGGTACCGGTCTTGCGTACCACACCAACCGTCGGAAGAACGCAGCCGGCCTGACCGAAGCCGAGATGGCAACCTTGTCCGGCGAGCCGGTCGAGGAAGCTGCCAGCGAGGTTGCCGGCGAGTAATGAGTGCAACGCCCTCCGGGCAGGTCCCGGAGGGCGGGCTTCGATGTCGGCGTCCCGATCCAGGGTCTGTCGCGGTATACTTGCAGTGTTATCGATGGCCCTAGGCCATCCAGATCACCAAAAGAGGCGCACGGAGCGCCTCGTGTTGGGCCCATGGACGGGCGGGATCGCAGATTGACCACGGCTGGCCGCATCGCGGCTGGCCAGGTTTTTCGGTATGGCCCGTTTGACGGAATGGTCAGGCGCGGGCTATACTTTTTCGTCTAGTCGGCCGGATTGCCCAACAATCCGGCCAACGTCGTCTCCAAAGGGCCACGGCCCCTCAATTGAGCCCCAAAATGGCAACGATCAACCAGCTTGTGCGCAAGCCGCGCAACCCGGAAACCTACAAGAGCAACTCGCCCGCGCTTGAGAACTGCCCGCAGCGTCGCGGCGTTTGCACGCGCGTCTACACCACCACCCCGAAGAAGCCGAACTCGGCGCTGCGCAAGGTGGCCAAGGTTCGCCTCACCAACGGTTACGAGGTCATTTCGTACATCGGCGGCGAGGGCCACAACCTGCAGGAACACAGCGTGGTGCTGATCCGCGGCGGTCGCGTCAAGGACCTGCCGGGCGTGCGCTACCACACCGTGCGCGGCTCGCTCGATGCCGCCGGCGTGGCCAAGCGTCGCCAGTCGCGATCCAAGTACGGCGCCAAGCGCCCGAAGTCCTGAGTCCCGGTTGATTTGTTGGGCAGGCCCTGGCCTGCCGCTCCGAACAAGAAACGGCAGGCGCAGGCCCGCCCTACAGAGAAAAAGACATGTCGCGTAAAGGCAATACCCCGCAGCGCTCGGTGCTGCCAGATCCCAAGCACGGAAGCGAAACCATCGCCCGCTTCATCAACATGGTCATGCTCAGCGGCAAGAAGTCCGTCGCCGAGAAGATCGTGTACGGCGCCATGGACACCATCAGCGAGAAGAACCCGAATCCGCTCGAGCTGGTGGAGAAGGCGCTTGCCAACATCTCGCCGTCGGTCGAAGTGAAGTCGCGCCGCGTCGGCGGTGCCACCTACCAGGTGCCGGTCGAGGTTCGCACCTCGCGGCGCATGGCGCTGGCGATGCGCTGGCTGATCGAGTCGGCGCGCAAGCGCGGCGAGACCACCATGCCGCGCAAACTGGCCGGCGAGTTGCTGGACGCCTCCGAGAACCGCGGCGGCGCGATCAAGAAGCGTGAAGAGACCCACCGCATGGCGGAAGCCAACAAGGCGTTCGCGCACTACCGCTGGTGATTGCTGCCTGACAGCAGGTCGGCGCGGGTCCCTGGAACCCGCAAGGCGCGTGTCGCGCCCGGCTCGCAGGAGATCCTCCTGCACACCACCGAAGGCCGCCGCAAGGCGGCCATCGGCCATCCGGAACCCCGGTTCCGACCTCCGTTTCGACGGACACAATCGAGAGACACACCGTGGCCCGTACCACTCCCATCGAGCGTTACCGCAACTTCGGCATCATGGCCCACATCGACGCGGGCAAGACCACCACGTCCGAGCGCATCCTGTTCTACACCGGCGTCAGCCACAAGATCGGTGAAGTGCACGATGGCGCCGCGACCATGGACTGGATGGAGCAGGAGCAGGAGCGCGGCATCACCATCACGTCCGCCGCGACCACCGCGTTCTGGTCCGGCATGGACAAGTCGCTGCCGCAGCACCGCTTCAACATCATCGACACCCCCGGACACGTCGACTTCACCATCGAAGTCGAGCGTTCGTTGCGCGTGCTCGACGGCGCGGTGTTCGTGCTGTGTGCCGTTGGCGGCGTGCAGCCGCAGTCGGAGACGGTGTGGCGCCAAGCCAACAAGTACTCCGTGCCGCGCATGGCGTTCGTCAACAAGATGGACCGCACTGGCGCAAATTTCGACAAGGTCGTCGAGCAGCTGAAGTCGCGCCTCGGCGCCTACGCGGTTCCGATGCAGGTGCCGATCGGCGCCGAGGAAGGCTTCGAGGGCGTGGTCGACCTGTTGAAGATGAAGGCCATCCATTGGGATGTCGCCTCGCAGGGCACCAACTTCGAATACCGCGAGATCCCGGCGGAGCTCCAGGCCAAGGCCGGTGAGGCGCGCAACTTCATGGTCGAGGCAGCTGCCGAAGCCAACGAAGCATTGATGGACAAGTACCTGGGCGGCGGTGAGCTGACCGAGGAAGAGATCATCAGCGGCCTGCGCGAGCGCACCTTGCGCGTCGAGATCGTGCCCGTGTTCTCCGGTTCTGCGTTCAAGAACAAGGGCGTGCAGGCCATGCTCGACGGCGTGATCCAACTGTTGCCGTCCCCGGCCGACCGTCCGCCGGTGCAGGGCATCGACGACGACGAGAAGGAAGACACCCGTCCGGCCACCGATGCGGCGCCATTCTCCGCGCTCGCGTTCAAGATCATGACCGACCCGTTCGTGGGCTCGCTCACCTTCTTCCGCGTGTATTCGGGCGTGCTCAATTCCGGCGATGCGGTGTACAACCCGGTCAAGTCCAAGAAGGAGCGCGTGGGCCGCATCCTGCAGATGCACTCCAACGAGCGCAGCGAGATCAAGGAAGTGCGCGCGGGCGACATCGCCGCGGCCGTCGGCCTGAAGGACGTCACCACCGGCGACACCCTGTGCTCGCAGGACCACATCATCACCCTTGAGCGGATGATCTTCCCGGAACCCGTCATCTCGATGGCGGTGGAACCGAAGACCAAGTCCGACCAGGAAAAGATGGGCATCGCCCTCGGCCGCCTGGCGCAGGAAGATCCTTCGTTCCGCGTGCGCACCGACGAGGAATCCGGCCAGACCATCATCGCCGGCATGGGCGAGTTGCACCTCGACATCCTGGTCGACCGCATGAAGCGCGAATTCAACGTGGAAGCGAACGTCGGCAAGCCGCAGGTGGCCTACCGCGAAACGATCCGCAAGAAGGACGTCAAGAGCGACTACAAGCATGCGAAGCAGTCGGGCGGCAAGGGCCAGTACGGCCACGTCGTCATCGAGATGTCGCCGATGACCGCCGAAGACCGCGCCAACCCGGACGTCGAGAACGATTTCCTGTTCGTCAACGACATCACCGGCGGCGTGATCCCCAAGGAATTCATCCCGGCGGTCGAAAAGGGCATGCGCGAAACCATCACCAGCGGCCCGCTCGCGGGCTTCCCGGTGGTGGGCGTCAAGGCCAAGCTGGTGTTCGGCTCGTACCATGACGTCGACTCCTCGGAAATGGCGTTCAAGCTCGCCGCCTCGATGGCGTTCAAGGAAGGTTTCCGCAAGGCCGATCCGGTGCTGCTGGAGCCGATCATGAAGGTCGAGATCGTCACCCCCGAGGACTACGTTGGCGACGTGATGGGCGACGTCAGTCGTCGTCGCGGCCTGCTGCAGGGCCAGGACGACACGCCGTCGGGAAAGACCATCAACGCGATGGTGCCGCTCGGCGAGATGTTCGGTTACGCCACCAGCCTGCGTTCGATGTCGCAGGGTCGTGCGACGTTCACCATGGAATTCGATCACTACGCCGAGGCGCCGACCAACGTCGCCGAGTCGGTGATCAAGAAAGGTTGATCCAACCAAATTTCTGAAGGAATAAGACAATGGCAAAGGGTAAGTTCGAGCGCACCAAGCCCCACGTGAACGTGGGCACGATTGGCCACGTGGACCACGGCAAGACGACGCTGACGGCGGCGCTGACGAAGGTGGGCGCGGAGCGTTTTGGCGGCGAGTTCAAGGCGTACGACGCGATCGACGCGGCGCCGGAAGAGAAGGCGCGCGGCATCACGATCTCGACCGCGCACGTGGAATACGAGTCGGCGAACCGCCACTACGCGCACGTCGATTGCCCGGGCCACGCGGACTACGTGAAGAACATGATCACCGGTGCGGCGCAGATGGACGGCGCGATCCTGGTGTGCAGCGCGGCCGACGGCCCGATGCCGC
>JAZKHR010000022.1:0-28638 GCA_040385305.1 Pseudomonadota bacterium | reverse complement strand
GCAACGCACACCGGACCTGCCAGCGGCCCGCGGCCTGCTTCGTCGACGCCGGCGATGCGAAGGATCACCAGCGGGCTTGCAGCAACGACGCGACCGCTTCGGCCGCGCGCGCCGAAGCATCGCAGCGCAGTGCTTCGTGGATGGCCAGGAACTTCGGCTGCAGCGCAGCGACTGCGTCCGCATCCTCCAGCCAGTGCAACACCGCTGCATGCAGCGTGTCCACCGTGCAGTCGCCCTGGAGCAACTCGGGCACCAAGGCTTCCCCAGCCAGGATATTGGGCAGGCTCACGTGCGCGGATTTCAGCAAGCCGAATGTGCTGACGATGGCGTACGTCAGCCCCGAGATGCGATGCCCCACTACCATAGGCCGCTTGCACAGCATCGCTTCGAGCGCGGCGGTGCCCGAGGCCAGCAACACGACATCACCTGCGATGATCGCGCGCTGTGCTTCGCCATCCAGCACCCGCACCTGCGGCGCCGTGCCGACGATGCGCTCGATCGCGGCGCGGCACTGGCCGTTCGCCGCGGGGATCAGCACGCGCAATCCGGCGATGTCTGCAGCCAACCGCGAGGCGGTATCCAGGAACACCGGGAGCATGCGTTCGATCTCGCCCAGCCGGCTGCCCGGCAGCAACGCCAGCAACGGCGCATCGGCAGCTTCGTCCAGCGCTGCGCGCGCAGCCGCGCGGTCCGGTTGCAGCGGAATCGCATCCGCCAGCGGATGGCCGACGAACACGGCATCCACGCCATGCCGCGCGTAGATCGGCGGCTCCATCGGAAACAGGCACAGCACGCGGTCGGCGCTTGCACCGATCTTCGCCACCCGCGACTCCCGCCATGCCCACACGGACGGGCTCACGTAATGCACCGTGCGCACGCCGCGCTGCTTGAGCCAACGCTCCACGCCCAGGTTGAAGTCGGGCGCGTCGATGCCGACGAACACATCCGATTTCCAGTCCAGCATGCGCTGGCGGAACGCCTTGCGCAGCTTGAGCAGGCGCGGCAGGTGGGCCAGCACTTCGGCCAGGCCCATCACCGCCAGTTCCGAAGCATCGAACCACGCATCGAGCCCCGCCGCGCGCATGCCGTCGCCACCGATGCCGGCGAACTCGGCACCGGGGAAACGCAAGCGCAGCGCGTCGATCAGGCCGGCGCCGAGCTGGTCGCCGGAGGTTTCGCCGGCGCAGAGGGCGATGCGAGTCGTCACTTCAGGCTATCCCGATCATCCGCGCAGCGACGCAGCCAGTGGGCTCACCGCAGCAACGGCCGCTCGCCGCGCTCGATGAACTCCAGCATCGCGCGCACGTCGTCGCTGCCGGCGGCGGCGATCTCGCCGAGTTCGGACCTCGCCTCTTCCAGTTTCGCGTCGCCCATGTACAGCGCGCGGTAGGCACGCTTGATGCTGGCAATGCGGCCTGCATCGAACCCGCGGCGCTTCAGGCCTTCGGCATTGATGCCGCGCGCACGCGCGTATTTCTCCTGCGCCACCATCACGAACGGCGGCACGTCGCCGTTGACGAACGCCCCCATGCCGATGAAGGCATGGTCGCCGATCCGGCAGAACTGGTGCACGCCGGCGAAGCCGCTGAGGATCACGTGGTTGCCCACGGTCACGTGGCCGGCCAAGGTGGCATTGTTGGAGAACACGCAGTCGCTGCCGATCGTGCAGTCATGGGCGATGTGCGAGTAGGCGAGGATCCAGTTGCGGTCGCCGATGCGGGTGCTGCCGCCGCCGTCGCCGGTGCCCCGGTTGATGGTGACGAATTCGCGGATGGAATTGCCGTCGCCGATCACCAGCTCCACCCGCTCGCCGCGGTACTTCTTGTCCTGCGGGTCGCCGCCGATCGCGGAGTGGCCATGGAACACGTTGTCGCGGCCGATGCGGGTCGGTCCTTCGATCGTGCAATGCGGCCCGATCCGGGTGTCGTCGCCGACCTCGACGTCGGCGCCGATCACCGCGTATGCGCCCACCCGCACCCCGGCGCCAAGGCGCGCCGACGGGTCGATGGCTGCGCTCGGATGGACCAGGGACGATGCCGTCGCCACGCGCCGGGACTAGGTGCGCGCCGCCGCGCAGAGGATCTCCGCGCAGGCAACCTGTTCGCCATCGACCCGCGCGATGCCGACGTACAGCGCCATGTTGCGGATGCGGCGCTTGAGCTCCACGTCGAGCTCCAGCTTGTCGCCGGGCACCACCATGCGGCTGAACTTCGCGTTGTCCACCTTGACCAGGTAGAACGTGTCTCCGCCGATCGCAGCCGGATCCCGCGACAGCTGGGTCAGCAGGCCACCCGCCTGGGCCAGCGCCTCGATCACCAGCACGCCGGGCATGACCGGTTGGCCGGGGAAATGGCCAGTGAAGAAGGGCTCGTTGCAGGTGACGTTCTTGTAGGCCAGCACGCGCTTGTCTTTCTCGAACTCGACCACCCGGTCCACCAGGAGGAACGGGTAGCGATGCGGCAACAGGCGTTCGATGTCGGGGGTGTTCACCGGCAGGCGTACGTCCAGGGAGCTTGCGCTGTCGGTTGCATCGGTCATGCGGGATCCTTGTCGCCGGCCTTGCCCCGGCGGGCGATGTCGTCGAGCTGCTTGAAACGCGCGGCGCTCTTGCGCCAGCTGCGATTGTCCATCAAAGGCGTACCCGACGAATACTCGCCCGGCGTGCGGATGGAATGGGTGACCAGCGACATGGCGGTGATCACCACGCGATCGCAGACCTCGAGATGACCGAGGATGCCGGCGCCGCCGCCAATCAGGCAATGGCGGCCGATGCTGGCGCTGCCTGCTATCGCGGAGCAACCGGCCATCGCCGTATGCGCGCCGATGCGGACGTTGTGGCCGACCTGGATCTGGTTGTCGAGGCGTACGTCGTCTTCCAGCACGGTGTCGCCGAGCGCGCCGCGATCGATGGTGGTGTTGGCGCCGATCTCGCAGTCGTCGCCGACCAGCACGCCGCCCAGCTGGGGTACCTTCAGCCAGCGCCCATGGTCCATGGCGATGCCGAAGCCCTCCGCGCCCAGCACCGCGCCCGGGTGCACCAGCACCCGCTTGCCCAGGCGCACCCGCGTCACCAGCGTGACCCGGGCAACGAGTTCGGAGTCCTCGCCGACCTCGCAATCCTCGCCGATCACGCAGCCGGCGCCGATGATCGCCCCGGCCGCGATCCGGCTGCGCGCGCCGATGCTGGCGTGGGCTCCGATACAGGCGTCGGCATCGATGCGTGCGGCCGGATCCACCGCGGCGCTCGGATGGATGCCCGCGGTACGCGCGGGCCTGTGTTCGAACAGCGCCGCGATCCTGGCGAACGCGACGTAAGGGTCATTGGCGACCAAGGCGGTGCCGGGGCAGTCCGCCGCATCCTCCTCGCGCACCACTACGACGCCCGCGCGGGTCTTCGCCAGCTGGCTGCGGTAGCGCGGATTGGCCAGGAACCCCAGTTGCCCGGGTGTGGCGGCCGCAAGGGTCGCCACCCCGCTCACGAGTCGCTCGCCATCACCGCGCAGGCCAAGGCCGAAACGTCCGGCCAGGGCCGCGGCGGTGAACTCGGTGGTGCTCATGCCGCGGCGTTGCCCGTCATCCAACGGTCAGAGCTGGCCGCCGAAGGAGAACTGCAGCCGCTCCACCTGGTCGTCGTCCTGCTTGCGCAGCGGGAAGGCGTAACTGATCGACAGCGGACCCATCGGCGAGCGCCACAACAGCGAGATGCCGGTGGAGACGCGCAATTCGCCGGCATCGAAGTTGTCGAAGCCGTCGTACACGTTGCCGAAATCCAGGAACGCGGAGACGCGCGCAGCCGGGCTGTCGAACAGCTTCGGGAAGATCGCTTCCACCGAACCGGCCAGCAGGAACGAACCACCGAGCGGCTGGCGGAAGCCGAAGCCGGAGTTGAAGGTAGGCCCGAGGGTGTTGTCGACGAAGCCTCGCACCTTGCCGGTCGCCGCGATGCCGCCCGCGTAGAAATTCTCGAAGAACGGCAGGCCGCTTGCAGTGACCGTCTTGTCGAAGTCCGGGGAAGTCGGCAAGCAGGGATCGCTCGGCGCCGGACCTGGCACCTCGGTGTCGGGGACGCCGTCTCCGTTGCTATCAGTGAAGGTGGGCGCGCTGAAGCAGAGGTTGCGCACGAAATCCTTGCCGTAGGAATCGCCATAGCCCAGGTTGACCGCGGTGCGCATGACCACGGACTGGCTCAACGGCCAGTACTTGGCGATGTCGTACTGGATCTTGTAGTACTCGACGGTGGAACCGGGCAGGGTGGCTTCCGCCGACAGGTTCTGGGTCATGCCCACCACCGGCATGAAGAAGTCGTTGCGGGTATCGCGTCCCCAACCGACCTGGGTCTTCAGCGAGTGGAAGGTGCGGTTGCCTACCGCGCTGATGTAATCCACCAGGGGCGGCGGCGTGGAGCCGGGGAATGCGAGGATCTCGTTGGTATCGATGCCGACCATGAGCGAGATCGAATCGCTCTCGCTGAGCGGAAGGCCCATGAACACCTGCGCCGCGCCGCTGTTGGTCGAGTACTGGGCGACATTGAAGCTGGAGTAGTCGAACTCACGCCACCACAGGTTGTAGCCGAGCGACAGGCCTTCGTCGGTGAAGTACGGGTTCATGAAGGAGAAGTCGTAACGCTTCTGGAACGCGCTGCGGTTGACCGCCATCGACACCCGGTTGCCGGTGCCGAGGAAGTTGTTTTCCGACAGCTGCAACGACAGGTTCACGCCAGACAGCTGGGAGTACCCGACGCCGGCCGAGATGCTTCCGGAGGTGGTTTCCTTGACCGTGTAGACCACGTCGACCTGGTCGTCGCTGCCCGCGACCGGCTCGTTCTCGACGTTCACTTCCTCGAAATAGCCGAGGCGCGACAGGCGCACCTTGCTGCGGTCGATCGCCGCCTGCGAGAACCAGGCGCCTTCGAACTGGCGCATTTCGCGGCGCAGCACCGAATCCGCGGTGCGGGTGTTGCCCTTGAACACGATCCGACGCACGTTGACGCGCGGGCCTGGCTGCACCTGCATGTCCACGCCCACCGTGCGCTTGTCGCGGTCGATCTGCGGTACCGGGTTGACCTGCGCGAACGCGTAGCCAATGTTGCCAAGGCGCGCGGTGATGGCATCCGTGGCAAGTTCCAGCAGGCCGCGCGAGAACGTGCTGCCTGGCTGGATGAACGCCACGATCTGTTCGATCTCCTCCTTCGGCAGGACGGTGTCGCCGGACACGGTCACGCTGGAGATGGTGTAGACCTCGCCCTCGGAGATGCCGGCGGTCAGGAACATGTCCTTCTTGTCCGGACTGATCGCCACCTGGGTCGAGTCCAGGCTGAAATCGATGTGCCCGCGGTTCAGGTACCAGGCGTTGAGTTTTTCGATGTCGCCGGACAGCTTTTCGCGCGAGTACTGGTCGTCGCGCTTGTACCAGCTCAGCCAGCTGCTGGTGCGGGACTCCCAGTTCTTGGTGATGTCTTCCTCGGGGTAGGTCTCGTTGCCCACCAGGTTGATGTGGCGGATCTTCGCCGCCTTGCCTTCCTTGATGTTCAGGGTCACGTCGACGCGGTTGCGGTCCAGCCGTTCGATGTTCGGGATGATCTCCACCCCGTACTTGCCGCGGTTGTTGTACTGGCGGTTGAGTTCCTGGGTCACCCGGTCCAGGTTCAGCCGGTTGAAGGTCTCGCCTTCGGCCAGGCCGATGTCCTTGAGGCCCTTCAGGAGGTCCTCGGTCTTGAGGTCCTTGTTGCCGGCCAGGGTCAGCTTGTTGATCGCCGGGCGCTCGACCACGGTGATCACCAGGATGCCGCCCTGGCGGTCGAGCTTCACGTCCTCGAAGAACCCGGTCTTGTACAGCGCGCGCAGGGCCTCCGCGGCGCGAGCCTGGTCGACGGTATCTCCGCGCTCGACCGGCAGGTAGGTGAACACGGTGCCCGCGCCGATGCGCTGCAGGCCGTCGATGCGGATATCACTGACCGTGAACGGGGCGAACGCCGTCTGCGCCCACGCCGGCAGCGAAAGCGCCGAGGCCAGGGCAAGGGTGAGCAGGCGGCGGGACATGGATCGGGTCATGCGGACATCCTGTTGCGAAGCGAGGTGCGTGGCGGGTTGCCGGCGGCGCCAGCGGTGGGGGAGCGGCGCGTCACGACACCAGGTGCAGGATGTCGTTGTAGAAGGCCAGTCCCATCAGCCCCGCGATGAACGCGAGGCCGAGGTACTGGCCAACGGCCATGGCGCGTTCGCCCAGCGGGCGGCCCGTGGCCAGTTCGATAAGGTAATACAGCAGGTGACCCCCGTCCAAGACGGGAACGGGCAGGAGGTTGATGATCGCCAGACTGACCGAGAGCAGGGCAAGGAAGTTCAGGAACCAGGCCAAGCCCAGCTGCGCGGACGCATTGGCGTACTGCGCGATGGTGATCGGGCCGGACACATTCTGCACCGAGGCGCTGCCATTCAGCATCCGCCAGAGCATTCCGACTGAATCGGAGCCCAACTGCCAGGCTTGGGATACCGCCGCCGGGAGCGCCGCCAGGGGGTTGTAGCGCAGTACCGCATCGTGCACGGGGGGCTGGCTGGCGCCATTACCCACACCCAGCAGCCAGCTCCGGCTGCCGTCCGGGTTCTCGCGCTGCAGCGGCGTGAGTTCCAGCGCCAGCCGCTCGCCATCGCGCAGGACCTCGACCATGCCGGACCCGCCGCGTTCGCCCAACGCCTGCACCAGTGGTGCGATCTGGTCGAAGCTGGCCACCGGCGCGGCATCGATGGCGGTGATGCGGTCCCCTTCGGCCAGCACGCCCCAGGCCGGGAGGCCCTCGCTGACCTTGCCAACGACCGGTGGCAGCAGGAAATGCCGCGGGGTCAGGCCCGCTGCCTCGAGTGCGCGGGTTTCGTCGAATTCCGCCGGCATGCGCTGGAACGGCAACGTGCGGGATTGCGCGCTGCCATCGGCGCGCCGCACCTGCAGTTCCACCGGCTGACGATCCAGCGCGGCCACGCTCAAGGCCATCGCCGCCTCGCTCCAGGTGGGGGTGTCGCGGCCACCGACCGACTGGATGATGTCGCCCGCCTGCAGGCCGGCCTGTTCGGCAATCCCCTGGGCCTTGCCGACCACCGGGGCGTAGTCGGGTCGCCCCACCACCAGCATCGCCCAGAGCAGGGCGATGGCCAGCAAAATGTTGGCCAGCGGACCGGCGGCCACGATCGCGATGCGCTTCCATACCGATTGCCGGTTGAAGGCGAAAGGCGCGTCCGCGGGAGCGACGTCGCCCTCGCGCTCGTCCAGCATCTTCACGTAGCCGCCGAGTGGCAGGGCGGCCAGCACGTACTCGGTGCCGTCCTTGCCGCGCCGCGACCACAGGGCGCGCCCGAAGCCCACCGAGAACCGCTGGACCCTGACGCCGCAGCGGCGCGCGACCCAGAAGTGGCCGAATTCGTGGAAGGTCACCAGCACGCCGAGCGCGACCAGCATCCACCACAGCGATCCGAGGAACGTGCTCATGCGAGGGTGCGGGTCCGTGCGGAGGCGAGGGAGGCGATACGTTCCCGGGCAAGCCGACGCGCGCGGCCGTCGGCCTCAAGCAGCGCCTCGATCGATTCGGCGGGCTGCGCGGGCAACGCGTCCAGGGTGGCTGCGACGGTGTCGGGGATGGACAGGAAGCCTATGCGCCCCTGAAGAAAGGCTGAAACGGCCTCTTCGTTGGCCGCATTGAGCATGGCGGGGACGGTGCCGCCTGCGTCAAGCGCGCGATACGCGAGGGCGAGGCAAGGGAAGGCATCGACGTCGGGCGCCTCGAACTCCAGTCGTCCGCCCTGGGCCAGCAGGTCCAGCGGTGCCACTCCGGAGGAAATCCGCCCCGGCCAGCCGAAGCCGACTGCCAGCGCCGTGCGCATGTCCGGCAGGCCGAGCTGGGCAAGGGTGCTGCCATCGATGAAATCCACCAGCGAATGCACCAGCGATTGCGGATGCACCAGCACACCGATGCGCTCGCCGGGCAGGCCGAACAGGTGGTGGGCTTCGATGACCTCGAGGCCCTTGTTCATCAGGGTCGCGGAATCCACCGAGATCTTCGGTCCCATCGACCACTTGGGGTGGGCCACGGCTTGCGCAGGGGTGACCTCGGCCAAGGCGGCCCGGTCGTGGCCCCGGAACGGTCCGCCGGACGCGGTAAGGGTGATCCGCGCCAGCGCGGCGCGGTCGTCGCAGCCGGCCAGGCATTGGTGAATCGCATTGTGTTCGCTGTCGATCGGCACCACGACGGCGCCACCGGCCTGCGCGGCCCGCATCAGCAGCTCGCCGGCCAGCACCATCGATTCCTTGTTGGCCAGCAACAGTCGCTTGCCGGCGCGGGCGGCAGCCAGCGTGGAAGCCAGCCCGGCAGCACCGACGATGGCGGCAACCACGGTGTCGCAGGCATCGCCTGACACCAGTTCGTCCAGCGCATCGGCGCCGGCGTGCGGCTGGGTGTCGAGTCCCGCCTGGGCCAGGCCATCGCGCAGGGCTGGGAAACCGGACGGGTCGGCGACCACCGCATGCCGCGGCGCGTGCTGGCGGCACAGTTCGACCAGCGCCTCGACTTGGCTGCCGGCAGCCAGCACGTGGGCCCGCAGGCGGTCAGGATGCCGCGCGATCACGTCCAGCGCTGACGCGCCGATCGAGCCGGTGGCTCCGAGGACTGCGACGCGTTGCATGTGCACCGCGCCTAGAATCCCAGCCATGCCTTGCCGAGGGCGAACACCGGCAACGCGGCGAGCACGCTGTCGATGCGATCCAGCACGCCACCGTGGCCGGGAATCAGGTCGCCCGAATCCTTGGCGCCGACGTGGCGCTTGAGCATGCTTTCGAACAGGTCGCCGACCACCGAGAACACCACGGTGACCAGCGCCACCGCGCCGATCGCCGGCAGCTGCGCCACGCTTGCGCCGATCAGCAGCGCGCCAGCGATGGCCACCGCCAACGCGAGCAGCATGCCGCCGAGCAGGCCCTCGATGGTCTTGTTGGGGCTGATCCGCGGCGCCAGCTTGCGCCCGCCGAACAGCTTGCCGCCGAATTTCCGGCCTGCGAAGTAAGCGCCGGTGTCCGCCGCCCAGACCAGGAACAGCGCCAGCAGCAGCCACTTGTGGCCGTCCGGCTGGCTGGCATGGATGAACCCCAGGGCGCACCACGCCGGGACCACGGCAAGGGTTCCGGCGGCGAGCTTGAATGCGCGCGCGTGGCTGTCGTGGTCGGAAGCGAAGTGGTAGTGCCGCATCCACAGGATCGACAGCAACCACCAGGCCACGCCGATCACGATCACCAGCTGCAGCAGCGCGAACGACCCGCCGATGGCGGTACGCGAGCCCCACACCAGGGCGACCATCAGCGCCAGGTTGCAGGCCAGCAGGATGGTGCGGGCCAGGGTGTCCTCGACATCGGCCAGCTTCAACCATTCCCACAGCGCGGCCAGGAACAGCAGGGCGCTGAGCGCGGCCAGCACCGGGGTGGATACGAACAGGACGGACAGGATGGCGATGGGCGCCATGATCAGCGCGGCCAGCAGGCGCGTTTTGGTCATTCCCGGCCCTTCATGACGGATTCCCCGGAGCGGTGGCGGCGACTTGCGCGCCAGTCAGGCCAAATCGGCGTTCGCGGCCGGCGTAATCGTCCAGCGCGCGCTGCAGTGTCGCCGCATCCACGTCCGGCCACAATGTTTCGGTGAACCACAACTCCGTGTAGGCCATCTGCCACAGCAGGAAATTGCTGATCCGCAGTTCGCCGCCGGTGCGGATGAACAAGTCCGGCTCGGGCAGGTCGGACAGGGCCATGCGCGATGCGAGCATCGCCTCGTCCACCTGCTCGGGACGCAGGCGGCCGGCGGCAACGTCCTCCGCCAGCGAGCGCGCCGCGTGCGCGATGTCCTGGCGCCCGCCGTAGCTGGCGGCGATGGCCAGGGTCAGCCGGCGGTTGCCCGCGGTCAGCGTTTCCGCGGCCTGCATCCGCGCCAGCAGGGCCGGGTCGAAGCGATCGCGCTCGCCGATGAAGCGCAGGCGCGCGCCGAGCCGGTGCAGTTCATCGACCTCGCGTTCCAGGGCGCCGAGGAACAGCTTCATCAGCCCGCCCACCTCCTCCTGCGGACGGTTCCAGTTCTCGCTGGAGAACGCGAAGAGGGTCAGGGCCTCCATGCCGTGTTCCAGGCAGAACTCGACGCAGGTGCGCACCGCGCGCGCGCCGGCGCGGTGGCCGATGATGCGCGGGCGGTGGCGCTGCTGGGCCCAGCGGCCATTGCCATCCATGATGATGGCCACGTGCCGCGGAATGCGCGAAGCCTGGCTGCTCACGTCGGGCGCATCGGCCGATCCATGCCGGGAGACGCTCAGACCGCCATCAACTCGGCTTCCTTGGCCTTGACCACGTCGTCCACGTCCTTGATCGCGCCGTCGGTGAGTTTCTGGATCTCGGCCTCGGTGCGGCTGGACTCGTCTTCGGTGATCTGCTTGTCCTTCAGCAGTTCCTTGACCTGGTGGTTGGCGTCGCGGCGGATGTTGCGGATCGCCACCTTGGCGTCCTCACCTTCGCTGTGCAGGACCTTGGTGAGGTCGCGGCGGCGCTCTTCGGTCAGGGCCGGGATGTTGAGGCGAATCACGGTGCCGGCGGTGGTCGGGGTCAGGCCTAGGTCGGAGCCGAGGATGGCTTTCTCCACCGGGCCCACCATCTGCTTTTCCCACGGGGTGATGGTGATGGTGCGCGCGTCGGTGATGGCAACGCTGGCGACCTGCGACAGCGGCATGTCCGCACCGTAATAGCTGACCTTGAGGTGGTCGACGATGGCCGCGTTGGCGCGCCCGGTGCGCAGCTTGATCAGGGCGTGGCGAAGGGCCTCGATGCTCTTGCCCATGCGGGACTGGGCGTCTTTCTTGATCTCGTTCAGCATCGCGGTCTCCGTGGGTGCGTGGCAACCTCGGGATTATAAGCGAGGCGGCGCGGCAGACGGTTCCCCGGGCCCAGCATGGGCGTGGCTCGCCGCGTCGTCGACATGGTGGGAACGTCCATCGTCACGCTGGCGCGGCGGGTGCGCGGGGGACGGCTGCCCATGCGGCGCGCGATCATCGCAGTCGTGTTCGCAGTTGCTGCCCCGTTCGACCTGCAGGGTCGGGTGGTTGATGCCGAAGCGCGCGTCCAGGCCGGCGCTGATGCGGTCGATGATGGCGTCGTGGTCGCTGTCCTCGGCACGCACCAAGTGGGCGGTCAACGCGATCTCGCCGGCGCCAAGCGACCAGATATGCAGATGATGCAGGGCCGACACGCCCGGCTGTTGCAGCAACCAGTCGCGCACCTGCTGCTGGTCGATGCCGCGCGGCACTGCGTCCATCGCCGCGTTGAACGCGTCGCGCAGCAAGCCGAACGAGCCCACCGCGACCACGACCGCGACCAGCAACGCGGTGGCCGGGTCCAGCCAGGACCAGCCCAGCAGCCAGAGCCCGGCGCCGGCCAGCACCGCCACCAGCGACACCGCGGCATCGGCGACCAGGTGCAGGTACGCGCCGCGACGATTGAGGTCCTGGGCGTGGCCCCCACGCATCAGCCAGGCCGCGCCGAGGTTGATGGCGATGCCAATCGCCGCCACCACCATCACCGTCATCCCCGGCACCTGCGGCGGGGCATCGAAGCGACGCACCGCCTCCCATGCCAGTGCGCCGGAAAACCCGACCAGCAGCGACGCATTGGCCAGCGGCGAGAGCAGGGTTGCGCGCCGCCAGCCATAAGTGTGGCGCTCGGTCGGCATGCGCTTGGCGATGACCGCGGCGCCCCACGCAAGGCCAAGGCCCAACACGTCGCCGAAGTTGTGCAGCGCATCGGACAGCAGCGCCAGGGAATTGGTGGCGAAGCCGTAACCGGCTTCAAGCAAGGTGTAGGCGAGATTGATCAGGGTCGCCAACGCGAATGCGCGCGTGGCGTCATGCCCATGGGCGTGACCGGCGCCCATCCCGCGTCAGTCGCGCCCTTGGACCAGCGTGCCGATCTCCTCGCCGCGCAGGATGCGCAGCAGGGTGCCCGGCTGGGCCATGTCGAAGATGCGCAGGGGCAGGTCGCTGTCGCGCGCCAGCGCGAAGGCCGCGGTGTCCATCACCTGCAGGTCGCGGGCGATCACCTGGTCGTAGCTCAGGCGTTCGTAGCGAACCGCGTCCGCGTGCTTCTTCGGATCCTTGTCATACACGCCATCGACCTTGGTTGCCTTGAGCAGCAGGTCGGCGCCGATCTCGATCGCGCGCAGCGCGGCCCCGGAATCCGTGGTGAAGAACGGATTGCCGGTGCCTGCGGCGAAGATCGCGATGCGCCCCTTCTCCAGGTGGCGGATGGCGCGGCGGCGGATGTAGTCCTCGCACACGTCGTTGATCTTGATCGCGCTCATCACCCGCGCCTTGGCGCCCACTTTCTCCAGCGCGTCCTGCATGGCCAGTGCGTTGATCACCGTGGCCAGCATGCCCATGTGATCGCCAGTGACCCGATCCATGCCGCCCGCTGCAAGCCCGGCACCACGAAAGATGTTGCCACCGCCGACCACCAGGGCGATTTCGGTGCCGGCGTCGCGCGCTTCGACCACTTCCTGCGCCAGTCGACCGATGACTTTCGGATCGATGCCGTAGTCCTCGTCGCCCATCAGAGCTTCGCCGGACAGCTTCAACAGGACGCGGCGATAGGCGAGTTTCGACATGGGGAACTCCGGCGGTGGCAAGCGTGGACAGCCGCTGAATTCTAGCCGATGCGGGCTTGGGACTCAGCGCGGGCCGCGGGTTTCCTGCGGGCGCGCGCGGTGGTCCCGCAGCATGGCGCTGACCACGATGCCGAGCGCCAGCACGGCCGCGATGCTGAAAAGAACCAAGGCCAGCGCAGGATAGCCAAGCAGCCTCGGACCACCTTCCAGCCGCATCAGCAGCGCGGAAGACAGGACCAGCGAGGCGATGATGATGCCGGTGCTGATGCGGTTGGCGATCTTCTGCACGTTTTCCATCAGCTGCGAATCATCCAGCCCGGCCACCCGCACCTGCAGGCGATTTTCTGCCACCAGCGAGAGGATATCCGACAGCTTGCGCGGGGCTTCGCGCACCAGTGCCTGCACTTCCATCGCCTCGCTGGCCAGCCGCGCGGGCGAGAACGACTTTTTCAGGCGATCGCGCATGACGCTTTCAAGGTGATCCTCGACCACCGCCTTGACGTCCATGTTCGGGTCCAGCGCCGTGCTTACCGCTTCCAGGTTGAGCAGGGTCTTGCCAAGCAGGCTCAGTTCCGGCGGCGTGCGCAGGCCGCAGTTGGCGCCCAGCAGGGTCAGGTCCAGGACGAGGCGGCCTTCCGATGTCGCCCGGCTGCCGGAACGCGCCGCGTAACGCGCCACCATCTGCCCGACTTCGCGGATGTAGTGCCCCTCGTCGAACTCCGCCAGTTGCGTGCTCATGCCGATGGCCTCCATCGCCACCTCTTCCCCGCGCCCGTCGACCGCGGCGAACAGCAGCTTGAGCAGGCGCTCGCGCTGGCGTGGCGGCACGTGGGCGACCATGCCGAGGTCCAGCAGCGCGATGCGGCCGTCGTTGGTCACCAGCAGGTTGCCCGGGTGCGGATCCGCGTGGATCTCGCCATGCACGAAGGTCTGGTCCAGGTAGCCGCGCATCACGGCCTCGGCCAGCGGCGCCAGCGATTGCTCGGTGCGGCGCAGGCCGGTGATGTCGGTGGCCTTGACGCCGTCCACCAGCTCCATGGTCAACACCCGTCGGCGGGTCAGGTCCCAGATCGGCTGTGGCACGAACAGCTCGGGGTAGGCGGTGAAATGCTGGTTGAAGCGCTCCAGGTTCTCGGCCTCGACCCGATAGTCGAGCTCCGCGAGCAGGCTCTTGCGGAATTCGTGGACCCATTCGGAGAACTGGGTGCGGCGACCCACGTCCGTGTAGCGGTCGGCCTTGTCCGCCAGGGAGGCCAGCGCATCCAGGTCTGCATGGATGTTCTCCACGATGTCCGGCCGCTGGATCTTGACCGCCACCTGCCGGCCATCGCGCAGGCGCGCGCGATGCACCTGCGCCAGCGAGGCGCCGCCCATCGATGTCTCCTCGAATTCCGAGAAGAGCTTGCCAAGCTTGAAACCCAACTCCTCCTCGGCCACCGCGCGGATGTCCTCGAAGGGCACCGGCGCGACGTCGTTCTGCATCCGCTCGAGCGCGACCAGGTACGCGGGCGGCACCATGTCCGGCCGCGTGGAGAGCGCCTGTCCGATCTTGATGAAGGTAGGACCCAATGCTTCCAGGTCGGCCACGAATTCCTCAGGCCGGCCTTCCACCACCACGCTGCCCGGATCGGCCTGGGAGGCGTCCACGTCCAGGCCCGAGAACACGCCGGCGTTGCGGTACTTGAGCAGGAACCGCACGATCTGGGCAGTACGGGCCAGGCCGGAAGGGGCGGCGGCGTCGGTCATCGGGTGGCTCCGTCAGGGGCGCGCAGGGTAGGGCTCAGGACGTGAATGCGGCGCGCAGGTCAGCGTTCGAAGCCGAACAGGCGGGCGAGCGGATGCTTGCGACGTTCGATCGCCGCCCGCAGCAGGCCCGCGCCGAGCATGGAATAGGAAATCCCGTTGCCGCCGTAGGCCATCGCGAACAGCACCCGGGGCCCGTGTTGCTTGTGGGCACCGAACCACGGCAGGCCGTCCTTGGTCTCGGCGAAGGTGCCGGCCCACGCGAACGCAGGCTCCACCGG
Source organism: Pseudomonadota bacterium (assembly GCA_040385305.1). Classification (GTDB taxonomy): domain Bacteria; phylum Pseudomonadota; class Gammaproteobacteria; order Xanthomonadales; family Xanthomonadaceae; genus Thermomonas. The sequence continues at coordinate 13,947 of JAZKHR010000022.1, read as the reverse complement.
CAGGTGCGGGAACAGCTTGGACACCTGCTTGGCCAGCTTGCGGGCCTTGGCGTCCACCTGGGCATCGCGCTTGGACGCGATGTCGATGTTGTCGTCCTCGCCGCCGATCAGCAGGCGGCCGTCGCCGGTGGTGCGCATGTACAGGTATGGCCGCGCTGATTCCCAGACCATGGTGTCGTTGAGCGGACCGAGCAGGGCGGGGTTGATGGGATCGGTGATGAAGGCGTAGCTGCTGCGGTTCTTGGCCACGTCCTTGCGCAGGAACTTCTGGCCGGCGTAGCCCGCAGCCATCACCAGGTATCTGGCGCGGATACGGGCGCCGCCGGCGGTTTCCAGCTCGACGCCCCTCGCATTGGCGGCGATGCGGGTCACCGGCGTGCGGTCATGCACATGGACGCCGGCACGCTGCCATCGCTCCAGCAGGCGATGGGCCATGCGATATGGATCGATGCGCGCTGCCTTCTCGCTGAGGATCGCGCAGGGCGCGTCGAAACCGTAGGCCTCGCGCACCTGTTGCGGCTCCAGCCATTCGACCGCGAACCCGTGGCGCGAGCGCATCGCGAATTCCTCCGCAAGGTCGCTGCGATGCCTGCGCTTGCTGGCGTAGTACAGGCTGCGCATGCGGGCGAAATCGACATCGCGGACTTCGGCGGCTTTCCCGGCCAGCAGGTCGATGGCATCGGCGCAGGCCCGGTAGGCGAGGACGGCATCGGCCTCCCCGTAGTCCTTGGCCAGGTCGACCATGTGGGTGTCGATCTCGTACTGCAGCAGCGCTGTGCTGGCGCTGGTGCTGCCCCAACCGACGTCGCGCTGGTCGAGCACGCAGACCTCGTGGCCGTGGCCGGCAAGTTCATCCGCGATCAGTGCGCCGGTGATGCCGGCGCCGATGATCGCGACGTCGCATTTCACGTCGTCTTCCAGCTTCGGGAAGGCCTGCATCAGGCCATTCTTGACAGCCCAGAACGGGTAACCACTCTTGAGGTCCATGCGACACCGGAAGTTGGGAAGGAGGCGCTACAGCCACGCACTTTTCACGCTCCCGGGCGCAGGGTAGAGGGGTTTCCCACCCCAAACGCATGGAGCGCGCAGATGGCCACTTATGACAAGGCACAGCTGGTTGAACTGTTGTACCAGATGCTCGAGACCGAACTCGGCGGCGAGCAGATATACATCACCGCCATCAGCTGCGCCGTCAACGCCGACCTGAAGAAGGAATGGCAGGAATACCTGGAAGAGACCCGCCACCACCAGGAGGTCGTGCTGGGACTCTTCGCCCATTTTGGCCTGGATCCGAACGCGAGCACGCCGGGTCGCGAGGTGGTCGCCCACAACGGCAAGTCCCTGGTGCAGGCGATGGAGTTGGCCAAGGCCAAGGCCGACAAGGCAGGTGCCCAGCTGGTGGCCTGCGAATGCGTGCTGCTGGCCGAAACCAAGGACCACAGCAATTGGGAACTGCTCGGTCGCGTCGCCGAGACGGCCACGGGGGCGGACGGCAAGGCGCTGAAGGCCGCGCACGAGGAAGTCGAGGAAGACGAGGATCACCACCTCTACCACAACGCCGGCTGGTGCCGGGAGCTGTGGATCGAGAGCCTGGGCATGCCGGCCGTCCTGCCGCCGCCCGAGGAGAAGAGGAACGTTGAAACCGCGATTGGCGCCAGCCGCGCCGAGCAGGCCCGCAGCGAAATGCTTTGACCGGCCCTGCCGGGAACACACCTAGAGGAAACATCATGGCAAGCAAGAAGACAGGCAAGGCTGCGCCCGCCAAGCTGGCGCGCGGCAATGGTGGCGAAACCCACCAGGTATCAGGCTCGGAAGCCACCCTGACCACGGCGCAAGGCATCCCGGTCAGCGACAACCAGAATTCGCTGCGGGCGTTCGCGCGCGGACCCACGTTGCTGGAGGATTTCATCCTCCGCGAGAAGATCACCCACTTCGACCACGAGCGCATCCCCGAGCGCATCGTGCATGCGCGCGGCAGCGCGGCGCATGGCTACTTCGAGCTGACCAAGCCGCTCACCAAGTACACCACCGCCAAGTTCCTGACCGAGAAGGGCCGGGTACCCGTGTTCGCGCGGTTCTCCACGGTTGCTGGCGGGGCGGGCTCGGTGGACACGCCGCGCGACGTGCGCGGGTTCTCGGTCAAGTTCTACACCCAGGAAGGCAACCATGACCTGGTGGGCAACAACCTGCCGATCTTCGCGATCCAGGATGCGATGAAATTCCCGGACTTCGTGCACGCGGTGAAGATGGAGCCGGATCGCGGTTTCCCGCAAGCCTCCAGCGCCCACGACACGCTCTGGGATTTCGTTTCGCTGTCCCCGGAAACCTTCCACATGATCATGTGGGTGTTGAGCGATCGCGGCATTCCGCGCAGCCTGCGGATGATGGAGGGCTTCGGCATCCACAGTTTCCGATTGATCAATGCCAAGGGCGAGTCGACCTTCGTGCGCTTCCACTGGCGTCCGCGGCTGGGCCTGCAGAGCCTGGTGTGGGACGAGTCGGCCAAGCTGCAGGGCGCGGACAACGACTTCCACCGGCGCGACCTGTACGAGGCCATCGAAGCCGGCGCGTTCCCGGAATGGGATTTCGCGGTGCAACTGTTCACCGAAGCCGAGGCGGACAAGTTCCCGTTCGACCACCTGGACGCCACCAAGCTGATCCCGGAAGAACTCGTGCCGCTCCAGGTCGTGGGCCGCATGGTGCTGGACCGCAACCCCGACAACCACTTCGCCGAGAACGAGCAGGTGGCCTACTGCCCCGCCAACATGGTCCCGGGCATCGACTTCAGCAACGATCCCCTCCTGCAGGGACGCTTGTTCTCCTACCTCGACACCCAGCTGTCGCGGCTGGGTGGGCCCAACTTCACCCAGATCCCGATCAACGCGCCCAAGTGCCCGTTCGCCAACCACCAGCGCGATGCGCACATGCAGATGCAGGTGCCGAAGGGCCGCGTGGCGTACGAGCCCGCCTCGCTCGACAACGATGGCTCCGCGCCGAATGGCCGCGAGGGCCGCAACGGCTTCCGCAGCTTCAACGAGCAGAGTGGGGAAGGTGGCAAGGCCCGGATTCGCGCGGAGTCCTTCGCGGACCACTTCAGCCAGCCGCGCATGTTCTATCGCAGCCAGAGCGCGATCGAGCAGGCGCATATCGCGTCCACCCTGGTGTTCGAACTGTCGAAGGTCGAGACGGTGGCCATCCGCGACCGCACCATCGCCCAGATCCGCAACATCGACGAGGACCTCGCTCGCCGCGTCGCGGATGGGCTGGGCATGACGGATTTGCCGGATGCCATCGCGCCGGCTGCGCCGGTGCAAGACCTGCCGTTGTCGCCGGCGACAGGCTTGATCGGGAGGATGAAGGACACCCTGGAAGGTCGGGTGGTGGGCATCCTTGTCGACGAGGGCAGCGACCCGGCGGCCGTGGCGGCCTTGCGGAAAGCCGTCGAAGGCGCGGGCGCGCGGGTGAAGATCGTCGCTCCCAAGGTCAACGTGCGCATGAAGGGGGGCAAGGTGATGGCGGTGGATGGCCAACTCGCGGGTACCCCGTCGCTGGTATTCGATGCGGTCGCCTGCTCCATCACCATGGAAGCCGCCAAGAAACTGGCCACCGAAGCCTGCGCAGTCGACTGGTTCCGGGATGCCTTCGGCCACCTCAAGACGATTGCAGCGTGCCCGGGAACCCGCGAACACCTGTTCAAGGCGGCGAATATCCAGGCCGATGACGGCGTGGTGTTCCCCGAAGAGACCGCGGCCTTCATCAAACTGGCGAAGACCCGCCACTGGAAGCGGGAGCCCAAGGTGCGCACGCTGGCCTGAGCAGGACATCTCGATGCAACGCGACGCGGCGCCTCAGGGCGCCGCGTCTGTTTCACGCAGCAGGGCAAGGTCCGCGACCAGCAGGCGGTAGCCGGCCTCGCGGGCCTCTCCCGTCTGGCGCAGGACCCATGCGGGATGCACGGTGGCCATGGCGCGCGTGCCGTCGTCGCGGGTGCGCCAGCGGCCGCGTTCCTGCATCAGCGCAAAGCCAGGCCCGAACACGGCGCGTGCAGCGGTGGCGCCCAGGCACACGATGGCGCGCGGCTGCACGATGGCGGTTTCCTGCGCCAGCCAGGTACTGCAGGCCAACACATGCGCTGCATCCGGGTTGCGATGCAGTCGCCGCTTGCCGCGTTGCTCGAAGCGGAAATGCTTGACCGCGTTGGTGAGGTACAGCGCGTCTCGCGCGATGCCGGCCTGTGCCAGCGCCTGGTCCAGCAACTTGCCCGCCGGTCCCACGAACGGCCGCCCGCTCAAGTCTTCGGCATCGCCGGGTTGTTCGCCCACCAGCATGATGCGGGCATCCTGCGGCCCTTCGCCGAATACGGTCTGCGTGGCCGGTTCCCACAGCGGACAGGCGCGGCATTCGCGCGCGGCAGTGCGCAGCGCGGGCAGGCCATGCAGCAGCGCGGGTGCTGGATCGGGAAGCGGTGCCGGAATGCGGCGCCGCGCGGGCTCGGCCGGCCGTGCATCCATCGCCGCCACGCGGGCACCGGCATCGCGCAACAGGCCGGGGATCAGCTGCGCTTCCGGCAGATGCTTCCAGTAACGCTGCGGCATCTCCTGGCGCATCATCCGCGGGTTGATCCGCGCCGGGTTGAAGATGTTGGCGTAGTAGGTGCGCCACAGGTCTTCGCCGGCATCTTCTGTCGGCGCCTGGCTGCGGTCCGCGCCTGCACCGAACACCAGCGCCTCGCGATCCCATGCGGCACTGCGATACGGCGTCAGGATCGCCCAATGCATGCCCGCGAAGCGGCGGGCGAAGAACGGCGCCACCCGGTCGACGATGAAGTGTTCCGGCTCGAACCACGCCACGAAATGGTCTTCCTGCCCCGGTACTTCGCGGAAGCGCACGAACGCCTTCATCTTGTGGCTGTCGCGGCGCACGGCCTGGGCCAGCGCATGGGCGCGATGGGTGTCCGGATCCGCCGGATTGCCAAGCACGCGCGGCTCGCCGTGGGTGGTGCGCCACAGCAGGCGATACAGCAGGCCTGCGCCGCCGGGATCGCGATGGCAGAGCACGCTGTCCGCGAGTTGCAGCAGCGTCGCAGGCACGCGCGGCGAGGCATGCAGGACGGGCGCGTTGGCGACCGCAGGCAACCCCAGCAGGCTGCCTTGATCCGCGCCGGTCCAGTCGATGTCGTGCGGCGCGACTTCCGCACAGAGCGCCGCGCGCGCCAAGCCACGCCACGCTTGCAGATCCCACGGCGGGTCAACGGCCGCCGACCATCGGCTCATCGAAGCGGTCTCACGCGGCGAACAGGTCCGCCTGCCGCGGCTTCGGCGCCAGCTGGGCGCGCAGCGCCACCGGATCGTCCAGGCGCTGGCGCGGATGGTGGTCCAGCAGCTGCACGAAGGGCAGCAGCTTGGCGATGGGTGCGCGCAGGCGGGCCATGTCGGCAATCCGCAGCCCGCCGTGGCGGCGCGCCATCAGCACGCGCTTGACGTTGCGCGTGCCAAGGCCCGGCACACGCAGCAGCTTTTCCTTGGGCGCCTTGTTGAGGTCAACCGGGAAGGCGTCGGGATTGCGCAGCGCCCACGCCAGCTTTGGATCGATGTCGAGATCCAGCATGCCGTCGGCGCTGTCGCTGGCGATTTCCTCCACCTTGAATTCGTAGAAGCGCAGGAGCCAGTCGGCCTGGTACAGCCGGTGTTCGCGCTGCAGCGGTGGCGCAACCAAAGGCAGGTGCGTGGAGGCATCCGGGATGGGGCTGAAGGCGGAGTAGTACACGCGCCGCAACCGGTAATTGCCATACAGGTTGTCGCTGGCGCGCAGGATCTCGCGGTCGCTGGCGCCATCGGCGCCCACGATCATCTGCGTGCTTTGACCAGCGGGCGCGAAGCGCGGCGGCTTCGCCTTGCGTGTGCCGGTCGCGGGTGTCGCGCGGCGCGCCTCCTTGGCTTCCTCGATGCGCCAGCGCAGTTCGCCCATCGCCCCGCGGATGCCAGGCAGGGTCTTCTCCGGCGCGAATTTGGCCAGACCGGCTTCGGTCGGCAACTCCACGTTGATGCTGAGGCGGTCTGCGTACTTGCCGGCGGCCGCGAGCAGTTCGGGCGCGGCATCGGGAATGGTCTTGAGGTGGATATAGCCGGCGAACTTGTGGTCTTCGCGCAGGCTGCGGGCGACCTGCACCAGCTGCTCCATGGTGTAGTCGCTATTGCGGATGATGCCGCTGGAGAGGAACAGGCCCTCGATGTAGTTGCGCTTGTAGAAGTCCATGGTCAGCCGCACCACTTCTTCGGGCGTGAAGCGCGCGCGCTGCACGTTGCTGGACACCCTGTTGACACAGTAGGCGCAGTCGAAGATGCAGAAATTCGTCAGCAGGATCTTGAGCAGGCTGACGCAACGGCCATCCGGCGTGTAGCTGTGGCAGATGCCCATGCCCTCGGTGCTGCCGATGCCGCCGGTCTTGCTTGAATTGCGCTTGTCGGCGCCACTGGACGCGCACGAGGCGTCGTATTTCGCCGCATCGGCGAGGACCTGCAATTTGCGGGTGAGTTCCATGCCGCCATTGTCTCGAAGCGTGTCGCACCGCGTGCGATGGCGACGGGGTATTCACCCCTGATTCGTTCATATAGCTGAAACGGGTTTCGCGGTGCCTTGCAGGGCGCCTGCGCGGCCCATACACCGTTGGGCCAAACCGAGGCAATCGCAGCATGCGGGACCTGGTCACCGTGCGTCCGGAAGGCATGCATTGCGCCGCGGGCGACTTCTTCATCGACCCGTGGCGGCCCGTGCCGCGCGCGGTGATCACCCATGGCCACGGGGATCACGCCCGTGTCGGCATGGGCGAGTACCACACCACGCGCGAGGGCCTGCCGATCCTGCAATGGCGACTGGGCGAGCAGGACTACCACGCGCACGCCTACGGCGATCGCTTCCCGCTGGGCGACACCACGGTGTCGCTGCACCCGGCCGGGCATGTGCTCGGCTCGGCCCAGGTGCGCATCGAGCATGGCGGCGAAGTCTGGGTGGTGTCGGGCGACTACAAGCGAAACCCCGATCCGACCTGCGCGCCATTCGAGGTGGTTCCCTGCGACACCTTTGTCACCGAAGCCACGTTCGGGCTGCCCGTGTACCGTTGGCCGGACACCGCGCAAGTGGCACGCGAAATCGCGGCATGGCGCGAGGAATGCGCGCGCGAAGGCAACGCCGCGATCCTGTACTGCTATGGGCTGGGCAAATCGCAGCGCCTGCTGGCCGAGCTGGACGCATGCATGGATGGCCCCGTCTACGTGCACGGGGCGATTGCCACCGGCGTCGAGGTCTATCGCGCCGCTGGCATCCGCATGATCGACACGCTCAAGGTCTCGGACACGCCGAAGGGCGCGGACTTCGCCGGGCAACTGGTGCTGGCACCGCCGTCCGCCGCGGGCAGCACCTGGGTGCGCAGGTTCCGCGGCGCCCAGCATGGCTTTGCCTCCGGATGGATGCGCGTGCGGGGGAACCGTCGGCGCCGCAACTATGATCGCGGGTTCGTGGTGTCCGACCATGCCGATTGGCCGGACCTGCTGCGCACCGTACGCGAGACCGGCGCGAAGCGTGTCATCGCCACCCATGGCAACACCGATGCGCTGGTGCGCGCGCTCAACGAGGAAGGCATCGCCACCGGCACCTTCAATACCGAGTTCGGCGAGGACGACTGATGCGTCGCTTCGCGGAGCTGTACCAGCGGCTGGACCGCCTGACCGCCACCAGTGACCGCCGGCGCGCGCTCGTGGAGTACTTCCGCGCGTGTCCGGCGGACGACCTCGCGTGGGCCATCCACCTGCTGTCGGGCGGCAAGGTCGGCGGCGCGCGCCGCAAGCTGGCCACCACCGGCGAGCTTCGCGAGTGGGTGGGTGAGGTCTCCGGCAACCCCGCATGGCTGGTGGAAGAGAGTTACCACCACGTGGGGGACCTGGCGGAAACGCTGACGCTGTTGCTGCCGCCGCCCACGCATGCAGCCGCGGAGCGGGGGCTGGCGGACTGGATCACAGGCGTGTTGTGGCCGGTGGCCAACGCGGAGCCATCGGTCCGGCGCGCGGTGATGGTCGAGGCGTGGGATGGCCTGGGCGAGGCAGAACGGCTGGTGTTCAACAAGCTGCTGACCGGAAGCCTGCGGGTGGGTGTATCGCAGGGGCTGGTGCAGCAGGCCCTGGCCGAGGTCTCCGGGCTCGAAGTGGCGGTGATCGCGCAGCGTCTGCTCGGCAACTGGGAGCCCACCGCGGCGTTCGCCGGGCAGCTGCTGTCGCACGAAGTCCAGCCTGGCGATGCAAGTTCCCCGTACGCGTTCCAGCTGGCCTCGCCACTCGACGGCGAGCCGCCTGCGCTGGGCGACATCGATGCATGGTTGCTCGAGTGGAAGTGGGACGGCATTCGCATGCAGCTGATCCATCGCCAGGGCGAGATCGCGCTGTGGTCGCGAGGCGAGGAACGGCTGGATGGCCGCTTCCCGGAAGTGGAAGCCATGGCCGCGCTACTGCCGCCGTGCGTGCTTGATGGCGAACTGCTGGCGTGGGATGGCACCGCGAACCAACCACGTCCGTTCGGCGCGCTGCAGACCCGCATCCAGCGCCGCAAGCCGGGTCCCAAGGTGTTGGCCGACACCCCGGTGGCGCTGGTTGCCTACGACCTGCTCGAACTCGACGGCCAGGACCTGCGCGGTCACCCGTTGCATGCGCGACGTGCCCAGCTGGAGGCACTGGTCGCACGGCAGGGGCATCCTGCGCTGCAACTCTCCGATCGTGTCGAAGTGCCTGACTGGTCCAGCGCCGCAGTCCTGCGCGAAGAGGCGCGCATGCGCGGCGTCGAGGGTTTGATGCTCAAGCGCGCGAGTTCCGCCTACGTTGGCGGCCGCAAGCGCGGCGACTGGTGGAAGTGGAAGGTCGAGCCGATGACCATCGACGCGGTGCTGGTCTACGCGCAGGCCGGCCATGGCCGCCGCAGCAATCTCTACACGGACTACACGTTTGCGCTCTGGGATGGCGACCGCTTGGTACCGGTGGCGAAGGCCTATTCGGGCCTCGCCGATGCGGAGATCCTCAAGCTCGACCGCTGGATCCGCGCACATACCCGGGAGCGGTTCGGGCCGGTGCGCTCGGTGGCGCCCGAGCTGGTGTTCGAACTCGGCTTCGAGGCGGTCAACAAATCCAGCCGCCACAAGTCCGGTATCGCCACCCGCTTCCCGCGCATCCTGCGCTGGCGCACCGACAAGACAGCCGCAGATGCCGATGTGCTGGCCACGCTTGCGGACATGGCCGCTTGAGTTCGCGCGCCGCCGCCCTGCGCGCCGCGCGCGCTCGCCTGCTCGAGTGGTTCGGCGCGCGAGGCTGGTCGCCTTCGGCCTTCCAGCGCGCGGCATGGCGAAGCGGGCTGGCGGGCGAGTCCGGCCTCATCGTGACTCCCACCGGTAGCGGCAAGACGCTGGCGGCCTTTGGTGGCGCGCTGATCGAAGCCTTGGCTGCCCCGCCGGTCCCCGCGCCCGCCAAGCACAGCAAGGCGCCGCGGCCAGGGCGCATCCAGGTGCTGTGGGTGACGCCCTTGCGTGCGCTGGCGAATGACACCGTGCGTGCGTTGCGTGAGCCCCTGGAAGCGCTGGAGATTGCGTGGACCGTGGCCATGCGCACTGGGGATGCGAGCGCGCGCGACCGGCGCCTGGCGCGAACTGGCCAGGCCGAAGTGCTGGTGATCACGCCGGAATCCCTGTCGCTGATGCTGAGCTATCCCGAAACCGCGGATCTGCTGGGTGGGCTGCGCTGGATCGTGGTCGACGAGTGGCACGAACTGATGGGCAACAAGCGTGGGGTTCTCCTGCAGCTGGCGCTGACACGCGTGCGGGCATTGGCGCCCGACGCGCGCACCTGGGGGCTCTCGGCCACGTTGGGCAACCTCGACGAAGCGGCCGCGGCGCTGCTGCCAGCAGGCATGCCGGCGCGCATCGTCGATGGCGCCGCCAAGCGCGCCATCACCCTTCACACCTTGCTGCCCGATGCCGGCGAACACTTTCCCTGGGCGGGCCACCTTGGGCTCAGCCAGCTGCAGCGGGTCAGCGCGCTGCTGGCCGATGCGCGCTCGAGCGTCGTGTTCACCAACACCCGCTCGCAGGCGGAGCTGTGGCACAAGGCGCTGGCCTCGGTGTGGCTGGACGCGCCGGAGACACTGGCCCTCCATCACGGCTCGATGTCGCAGGCATTGCGCGCGCAGGCGGAGCAGGGTCTGCGCGACGGCAGCGTGCGCTGCGTGGTGGCAACATCCAGCCTCGACCTGGGCGTCGATTTCCCGGCCGTGGACCAGGTGTTCCAGGTCGGCAGCCCGAAAGGCGTGGCGCGCCTGATCCAGCGTGCCGGTCGCGCGCGGCATCGACCGGGCGAGGCGGGCGCCATCATCTGCGTGCCCACCCATGCGCTGGAAGTCATCGAATACGCCGCGGCGCGGCAGGCATTGCTGGCGGGGCACATCGAATCGCGGCCGGTGCCGAGGCTGTCGCTGGACGTGCTGGCCCAGCATTGCGTGACCCTCGCGCTGGGCGGCGGCTTCACCGCGGACGCGTTGCTGGCGGAAGTGCAGGGGAGTTACAGCTTCCGCGACCTGACCCGGGAACAGTTCCAGCTGGTGCTGGATTTCATCGTGCGCGGTGGCGCGGCGCTGGAACACTACCCGGATTTCCGCCGGGTCGAGGTGGGCGCCGACGGTGTCTATCGGATGCTTGACCGGCGTGCCGCGCTGCGCCATCGCCTCAACATCGGCACCATCACCAGCGACGGCAGCCTGACCGTGCGCCTGCTCAAGGGAGGCGTGCTGGGGTCGGTGGAGGAAAGCTTCATCGCGCGCCTGCGCCCACGCGACGTCTTCCAGTTCGCGGGCCGCACCCTGGAACTGGCGCGCATCCAGGACATGACCGCCTACGTGCGCATCGCCAAGGTGCGCGATGGCCGTGTGCCCAAGTGGATGGGCGGGCGCATGCCGTTGTCCAACGAGCTCGGCCGGCAGATGCTACGCACCCTCGAGGAGGATGTGCGCTCACCGGAAATGCGCCATGCGCGTGAGCTGCTGGACCTGCAGGCGGCGCTGTCGCAGGTGCCGAAGGCGACCCGCAGCGTGGCTGAATTCCTGCGCACCCGCGATGGCTGGCACCTGTTCATCTACACCTTTGCCGGAAGGCTGGTGAACGAAGGCCTGGCCGCGCTGCTGGCGTTGCGCTGGGGCCGGGTCCAGCCCAATACCTTCGGCTATGCGGCAAACGACTACGGGCTGGTGGTCTCGGCGCAGGCCCGCACCGAAATGGATGCCGACACGCTGGCGACGTTACTCGATCCCGCCAACGTGCTGGACGACCTGCTCGAAGGCGTGAACCTGGCGGAGCTCGCGCGCAGGCAGTTCCGTGAGGTTGCGCGGGTCGCAGGCCTGCTGCCGCCGTCGCTGCCTGGCCGCGCGCCGCGTTCGATGCGCCAGTTGCAGGCGTCCAGCGGACTCATCTTCGATGTCCTGAAGCAGCACGATCCCGGCCACATGCTGCTGGGCCAGGCCCAGCGCGAAGTCATGGAGCAACAACTGGACGTGCAGGCCATCACCGATGCGCTGCTGGCCCTGCGCGCCCGCGGCCCGGACCTGCGCCTGCCACCCAGCCTCACCCCGTTTTCGTTTCCGCTGTGGGCGGAGTCATTGCGCGGGCAACTCAGCACCGAGGACTGGAAGACGCGCGTGGCCCGCACCGCGGAGAAACTGGAGGACAAGCATGCTCGACTGCAGCAACGCCGTCCTCGCCGGTGAAACCATCCAGCTGTTCGCCCAGCGCGCGCTGCATTGGCCCAGGCGGCGCTTGTTGGTGATCGCGGACCTGCATCTCGGCAAGGACGACGTGTTCCGCTCGGCCGGCATCGCACTGCCGTCCGGCGGCACGCAGGCGGATCTTTCGCGGCTGTCCGAATTGCTGGAGCACACGCAGGCAACGCGCCTGCGTGTGCTGGGCGACTTCATCCACGGCACGGCCGGGGTCGCGCGCTGGCGCGAGGCGTGGCACGCGTTCCGCACCCGCCATCCAATTTCGGTCGACGTGGTGCTCGGCAACCACGATCGCGGGCTGGATGCGGCCGGTCTCGACATCGAGGTCATCGCCGAACGCCTGTCTGAGGGGCCATTCCGTTTCTCACACGAGCATGAAGCCGGGGACGCCGGCATCTGCATCTCCGGCCACGTGCATCCCGTGGTGCGCTTGAAGGCGCTGGGAGCGTCGTTCCCGGTGTTCCATTTGCAGCAAGGCGGGCTGGTACTGCCGGCCTTTTCCGCGATGACGGGTGGCTGGAAAGTCTCGATGCAGGACGCGTGGCTCGCCTGCGTGCACGGGCATGTGATGGCATCGCCCGCGTTCTCCGTGGCATTGCCAGCGGCGGATGAGCCGGCCTGACGCGGGATGGCGACACGGCCTCGGAAAAGTTGCGATGTCACGCCATCGCCCATAAAAAACCCGCCTCGCGGCGGGTTTTTAGTTAGCCCGATCTGGTCGGATCAGACCTGCATGGCCTTGGCGACTTCCGCCGCGTAATCCTCGACCACCTTTTCGATGCCTTCGCCCACGGCGAGGCGCTGGAAGCCCACCACGTCGGCGCCCGCGGCCTTCATGGCCTGCTCGACCGTCTGGTCGGTATTGAGCACGTACGGCTGGCCGTACAGGCTGACCTCGTTGACGATCTTGGCGATCTTGCCGCCGATGATCTTCTCAAGGATCTCGGCCGGCTTCTGCTTGTCCTTCTCGGACATCTTGGCCAGTTCGATTTCCTTTTCCTTGGCCACGAAATCCGCGGGGACGTCGGCGGCCTTGTTGTACGGCGGGTTCATCGCGGCCACGTGCATGGCCACGCCACGCGCGAGGTCGGTGTCGCCGCCGGCCACTTCGACCAGCACGCCGATCTTGCCACTGTGGACGTAGGCGGCCACGTTGTTGTTGCTTTCGATGCGGGCGATGCGACGCACCTGCACGTTCTCGCCGACCTTGGAGATGACCGCCGCGCGTGCTTCCTCGATGGTCTCGCCGGAGGGCAGGGTGACGCTCTTGAGGGCTTCGGCATCGGCGGCGCCGGAAGCCAGCGCGGCTTGGGCGACGGCATTGGCGAAGTTCAGGAAGTTCTCATCCTTGGCCACGAAGTCGGTTTCGGAATTGACTTCGACCAGCACGGCCTTGCCGCCGGCTTGTGCCGACACGATCTGCCCTTCCGCGGCAATGCGGCTGGCCTTCTTGTCGGCCTTGGCCAGTCCGGACTTGCGCAGCCACTCGGCGGAAGCGTCGATGTCGCCGTTGTTCTCGGTGAGTGCCTTCTTGCACTCCATCATGCCGGCGCCGGTGCGCTCGCGCAGTTCCTTGACCAGGGACGCGGTGATTTCTGCCATGGGGGTTACCTCGATGTGTTGGAGAGGGCGGGCGTGGCCCGCCGGATCGGCGAAGCGGACCGCGGAGGTCCGCCTGCGAAAGGCATGCAAACCGCTCGCGCAGCGTGGCGCGAGCGGATGACGCCCGGATTACTCGGTCTTGGGTGCGGCGTCTTCGACAGCGTCGGCGGCCGGAGCTTCAGCAGCCGGGGCATCGGCAGCAGACGCCGCCTTCTTTGCCGGCGCGCGGCGGCTCTTCTTGTCGTCGCCTTCGGCGCCGCCAGCGAAGTCCTGTTCGCGCACGGTCGCGGCGCTCGGCGCGGCGGCCTTGCCTTCCAGCACGGCGTCGGCGGCGGCACCGGCGTACAGCTGCACGGCGCGGATGGCGTCGTCGTTGCCCGGGATCGCGTAGTCGACCAGCTCCGGGTTGTAGTTGGTGTCGACCACCGCGATCACAGGGATGCCGAGCTTCTTGGCTTCCTTGATGGCGATGTCTTCATGGCCGATGTCGATCACGAACAGCGCGTCGGGCAGGCGGTTCATTTCCTTGATGCCGCCCAGCGAGGC
>JAZKHR010000021.1:0-36640 GCA_040385305.1 Pseudomonadota bacterium | reverse complement strand
CCCCACCGAGCAGGCGGTTGGCCTCCATCGCAAGTCCGCGTCCCGCGCGCTCGGTAACGAAGCCAACCGCGGTGACTGCCACCACCGCGAGCACCAGCGCCGCCAGCAGGATGCGAACATCGCCGGACGCGAGGTCCCGGCGCAACTGGCGCGCCGCGAGGACGGCGACGTTCATGCGCCCACCAGGCGCCCGCCGTCGAGCCGCAGCGTGTGCTGGCAGCGAGAGGCCAAGTGTTCGTCGTGGGTCACCAGCACCAGAGTGGTGCCCTGCTGCGCGTTGAGGTCGAACAACAGTTCGATGATGGCCTGCCCGGTATGGGTGTCGAGGTTGCCGGTGGGCTCGTCGGCGAACAGCAGCGACGGGCGGGTCACGAAGGCGCGCGCGACTGCCACGCGCTGCTGCTCGCCGCCGGACAATTGGCGAGGGTAGTGGCCCAGCCGCTCACCCAGCCCCACCTTGCCGAGGATGTCCCGCGCCGGGGCTTCGGCGTCGGCATCGCCGCGCAGCTCCAGCGGCAGCATCACGTTCTCGAGTGCGGTCAGCGACGGCAGCAGCTGGAAGTTCTGGAACACGAAGCCGACCTTCTCGCCGCGCACTCGGGCGCGCCCATCCTCGTCAAGCGCGGACAGCACCGCGCCTTCCAGCACCACCTCGCCATGGCTGGGCGTGTCCAGTCCCGCCAGCAGCGAGAGCAGCGTGCTCTTGCCGGACCCGGAGGCGCCAACCACCGCCACGCTATCGCCGGAAGGGATCGCGAACGACACGTCATCGAGGATGACCAGGGGACCATCGGGCAACGGTACGGTCTTCCCCAGTCCCTTCGCCTGCAGCGCGTCGAAGCCGGGTACAGCGCCAGTTGCGGGGGAATCGTCCATCATGTCGGCCATCGTGACCTGGTCCTGGAGTGCGCGGATGATTCGGATTTATGGTGGCTGGCGGCCCCGCATGCAATGGGCCACAGGTATCGCCTTGCTGTTCCTGGCCGGACTCGCAATTGCCCAGGCGCGTCCAGTGCCCGCTGCCACGCGCACGGTGCTGGTGGTCGGGGACTCGCTGTCCGCCGCCTACGGGATGGCTGCGGCCCAGGGTTGGGTGGCGCTTGCGGGGGAACGCCTTGCCGAGCGCACGCCGCCGTGGCGGGTGGTCAATGCCAGCATCAGCGGCGAAACCACCGCCGGCGGTGAATCCCGGATCATCCGTGAAGTCGTCCGGCATCGCCCGCAGGTGGTGGTGATCGCACTGGGCGCGAACGACGGCCTGCGCGGCCTTCCGTTGAAGCAGCTGCGCCGCAACCTGGCACGGATGGTCGGTGCCTCGCAGGGCGTGGGTGCGCGCGTGCTGGTGGTCGGCATGCGCCTGCCGCCAAATTACGGGCCGGCCTATACCTCCGAGTTCGAGCGCGGCTTCTGCAGCATTGCCCGCTTGCTGGACGCGGCCTGCCTGCCGTTCCTGCTGGAGCCGATCGCCCGTGACGACGCCGCCTTCCAAGCCGATAACCTTCACCCGGTGGCTGGCGTGCAACCGCGCTTGCGCGACCATGTTTGGAAGGCACTGGTACCGTTGCTGGATTGAGATCAATGCAGCGCGCTCACGCCGGTAACCGGAGCGTGCGCTTCGGTTGACGGCGGCGCATGCAAGCCGGCAGGCGTCGCATTCCCGTGGGCTATGCTGGGACGATGCGCATTAACAACTTTGATGGATTGCGCCTGGCGGGCGCGCTGGGAGTCCTGTGGTCGCACATGTTCCTGGTGTCCGGCCGGAGCGAACCGCTCACGCCCATCGGCGGCACTTACGGCCATGTCAGCGTGCTGATGTTCTTCGCGATCAGCGGCCACCTGGTGGCGCTCAGCTGGCGAAGGGACCCGCACATGCTCCGGTTCCTTGCAAGGCGCGCGCTACGCATCCTGCCTGGCGTGGCAGTGGCGCTGATGGCCGCCCACGCAGCGGTCAGGCTGCTCGGACTAACCGGATTCCCGGAAAATCCGTATCACCAGTTGAACGAATCGCTGTGGACCATCCCCCTCGAGGTCTATTGCTATTTCATCCTGGCCGCGATCCTGTTCTGGGTCAGGCGCGCGGGCCTTGCGATGGCCTTGCTGATGTTTGCCGGAGTGGTACTCGCACGCTTCCTCGATAGCTACCTCGCCTTGTTCAGCTATGGCCTCTTCTTCGCGATCGGCGTGGCGGTCGCTGAATACAGGTTGCTCGAGCGTCCAGCCGTGATGTTGGGCATGGCAGCCGTCGCGCTTGCGTTCGGGCTGGCCGGACACGCCTACATGGTGCGCGCCATGCTGCTTCCCCTCGCGGTCATCTATATCGGCACCCGGTCCTGGCCCGTCTTGCGCAGCGCGGGCAAGTTCGGTGACCTGTCATACGGCATTTACATCTATGCATGGCCGGCGCAGCAGATCACGGTGGCCTACCTGCCGGATGCGCCCTTCGCCCTGCTCCTAGCGATCAGCCTTGCCGTGACCACTTGCCTCGCGTCGCTGTCGTGGCACTTCATTGAAAAGCCAGCGCTGAAATTCAAGCCCGGGGGAGCGGGTTGGATGGCGGGCAAGCACCCCATGCCGGCCGAAGCTGCACCAGTGGACCCGGCGCGCTAGACGCCAGTCGCAGCGCCACGAGGCAACGCCTCGCCGTAGCACCCCGGCCGGAATGCCTGCGCGTGGTGCCTGGGGAGGGACTCGAACCCTCATGGCCTTGCGGCCGGCGGATTTTAAGTCCGATGCGTCTACCGGTTTCGCCACCCAGGCCGGCGCAGGAAGCTTAGCGCAACAAGAAACCCCGCCGGAGCGGGGTCTGTTGTTTGGAGGCCGAGGTCGGAATTGAACCGGCGTACGCGGATTTGCAGTCCGCTGCATAACCACTCTGCCACCCGGCCGGATGACGCCTTGCATTGTTCCACAGCCTGTTCCGCGAATGAAAGCTGCCCATCAAGGCACGCGGATGGATCCCGGAAACAACGAGGCCCCGCGAACGGGGCCTGTGTGAACGCGTGCGATGGAGCTGCATGTGTTCGGGTTCTGGAGCGGGAAAAGGGATTCGAACCCTCGACCCCGACCTTGGCAAGGTCGTGCTCTACCACTGAGCTATTCCCGCGTTGAGCCCGCCATTTTACGGTTTCATGAGGGAGTGTCAACTCCGCGCGTTTCCTCGTCGCGCATGGACGGCCAGGCAGCTCGGGCGTACTCGAAGCCAGACCATAGGGTCAGGAGGGCCGCGGCGGCGAGAAGCCACTCGCCCACCACGAAGATCGGGATGCCAAGCAACGGCTCGCGGTACAACAGGAAACCCAGCGCCACCATCTGCACAACAGTCTTGACCTTGCCCACCGTGGCCACCGCGACCTTGGCGCGCAAACCAAGCTCCGCCATCCATTCCCGCAACGCGGACACCGCGATCTCGCGGCCGATGATCACGCTGGCCCACAACGCCATCCACACCGTGTGGTGGTGCTGGACGGTGATCACCAGGGCGGTGGCGATCATCAGCTTGTCGGCGACGGGGTCGAGGAACGCACCGAACTTCGAGTACTGGTGCCAGCGCCGGGCGATCCACCCGTCCAGCCAGTCGGTAAGCGAGGCGAACACGAAGATCGCGGTGGCGGCCACGTTGGTCCAGCGGTAATCCAGGTAATAGACCACCACCAGCACCGGGATCATCGCGATCCTTGCGAGGGTCAGCCAGGTGGGAATGGTCAACTTCATGGTCGGGTCTTGTTTGCCAAACGGGTGGGTCGATCGCGAGCGGCTAATCCTGCTTCGCCGCGGGGTCGACCTGCATGCCGTGCAGGCTAGCCCATATCCGCTCGGCAAGGGCGCGGTTGACGCCATCCACGCGGGCAATGTCATCCACCGCCGCCGCCTTCAGGCCAGCGAGCCCGCCGAAATGACGCAACAGAGCGCCGCGCCGGCGCGGGCCGATGCCGGCGATGTCTTCCAGTCGGCTGCTGCTGCGCGCCTTCTGCCTTCGCCCGCGGTGGCCGGTGATGGCGAAGCGGTGGGCCTCGTCGCGCACCTGCTGGACCAGTTGCAATGCGGGCGATGCCGCTCCCGGCTGCAGTTCGCGGCCATCGGGCAGCAACAGGGTCTCCGCGCCCGCCTTGCGCGCCTGGCCCTTGGCCACGCCCACCAGGACCACGCCGGTGACTCCGCTTTCCTGCAGCACCGACTGCGCCTGCGCCACCTGCCCTGCCCCGCCATCGATCAGCAGCACGTCGGGCAGGATTGCATCAGCCGCACCTTCGGCTGCGGGGCGGAAACGCCGCTGCAGGGCCTGGTGCATGGCCGCATAGTCGTCGCCCGGCTCGATCCCGGCGATGTTGTAGCGCCGGTACTGGCTGCGTACCGGACCCTGCGCGTCGAACACCACGCACGATGCGACGGTCGCTTCGCCCATGGTGTGGCTGATGTCGAAGCATTCGATCCGCGTGGGCGCTTCCACCATCCCGAGCATGCCGCGCAAGTCTTCCAGCCTGGCGTGTTGGGCCGTGCTGCTGGTCAACTCAGTGGCCAGCGCCAGCTGCGCATTGCGACGGACCAGGTCGAGGTAGGCCGCGCGCTCGCCACGCACGTTGATGCGCAGCTCCACCCTTCGCCCGGCGTGTTCAGCGAGCGCCTGCTGGATCAGCTCGCGCTCCGGGATGTCCCGCTCCAGCACGATCTCCGCCGGCGGCGGCTGCTCCGCGTAGTACTGCGAGACAAACGCCGCGAGCACCTCCTGCGCACTGTCCTCGCCGTTGGTCCTGGGGAAGAACGCGCGGGTGCCGAGGTTGCGGCCATCGCGGAATGCGAGCAGCAGCACGCAAGCCGACGCGCCCTGCATCGCCACCGCCAGCACGTCGAGGTCGGCATTGCGCCCGTCCACGTATTGGCGCGCCTGCAGCTTGCGGATGCCGGTGATCAGGTCGCGCAGGCGCGCCGCTTCCTCGAAATCCAGGTTGGTGCTGGCCGCTTCCATCGATGCGGTGAGCTCGTCGCCCAGCTCGGCGCTGCGGCCATCGAGGAACAGGCCGGCACGGCGCACCGACTCGGCATACACGCCAGCATCGACCAACCCCACGCAGGGCGCGCTGCAGCGCCCGATCTGGTGTTGCAGGCACGGCCGCGAACGGTTGCGGAACACGCTGTCCTCGCAACTGCGCAGGCGGAACAGCTTGTGCATCAGGTTCAACGTGTCACGTACCGACACCGCGCTTGGATACGGCCCGAAGTAGCGCCCGGGGAGCGCACGCGGACCACGGTGGAACGCGATCCGCGGCCAGTCCTCGCGGGTCAGCAGCAC
This sequence comes from Pseudomonadota bacterium, assembly GCA_040385305.1. Taxonomy (GTDB): domain Bacteria; phylum Pseudomonadota; class Gammaproteobacteria; order Xanthomonadales; family Xanthomonadaceae; genus Thermomonas. The sequence goes on along the minus strand of JAZKHR010000021.1, from coordinate 31,353 downwards.
GAAGGGGTAGCTCTTGTCGTCTCGCAGCATCACGTTGTAGCGCGGCGTGAGCGACTTGATCAGCTGGTTCTCCAGCAGCAGGGCTTCGGCCTCGCTGCGGGTGACGGTCACCTCGATGCGCGCGACCTGCGCGACCATCGCCATGATCCGGGTGCCCTTCGGCGTGGCGTTGAAGTAGCTGCCGACGCGGTTGCGCAGCGCGCGCGCCTTGCCCACGTACAACACGCTGCCGTCGGCCCCAAGCATGCGGTACACACCCGGTGCCGCAGGCATGCGCGCGGCGACCTCCTTGCCATCGAACGCGGCGGCGGCGGGTGGCTTGCGCGTACCCAAAGCGTGCGTCCTCAGTAGCGTTGCTGGCGGATGCGCTCTACCACGCCCCGCGCAGCAGAATCCACCAGCTTGAACGCGCGTTCGAAGTCGCGCGTGTCGCCGTAGTACGGATCGGGGATGTCCTTCTTGCCCACGCCGCTCCACTCCAGCAACAGCTCGACATCGCTCCGCGAGGTGCGCGGCTTTCGGATACGTGCGTCATGCAGGATGGTCCGATCAGCGCAGAGGATGTAATCGAACCTCTCGTAATCCTCGGCGGTCAGCGCGCGTGCGCGCTGGTCGGTGATGTCGATGCCGTGGCGGGCCGCGCAGGCGATGGCGCGTTCATCGGGCGCATGATCGATGTGGGAGCGGCCAGTCGCCGCCGAATCCACCAGCACCCGGTCCTGCAGGCCAGCCTCCTGCAGGCGCGCGCGCAGCACGCCTTCCGCCATCGGCGAGCGGCAAATGTTGCCCAAGCACACCATCAACACCCCCAGCGGCCTAGCCATTGCGTCGACTCCATTCAAGTTCGGCGCGCGCGAGGTCGTCGGCCGTGTCTACGCCCGGCGGGAACGCCGACGGCGCCATGGCCACGGCGACCCGCCAGCCAGCTTCCAGCGCGCGCAGTTGCTCCAGCGATTCGACCTTTTCCAGCGCGCCCTGCGGCGAAGCCGCGAATGCACGCAGCACAGAAGCGCGGTAGCCGTAGATGCCGATATGGCGCAGCCACCGCCCCGCTGGCATGGCGCTGCGGTCGCGGGCAAACGCATCGCGCGGCCACGGCACCGGCGCGCGACTGAAGTACAGGGCGTCGCCATTGGCGGCCAGCACGACCTTGACCGCGTTCGGATCGAGCAGGGTCTCGATGTCGTGGATCGGCGCGGCCAGCGTCGCAATGCCGGCACCACTGTCGGCCACGGTCCGCGCGACGCAGGCGATGCCATCTGCCGGCGCGAAGGGCTCGTCGCCCTGCAGGTTGACCACGATGGTGTCCTCGTCCCAGCCGGCGATGCACGCGCATTCGGCCAGGCGGTCGGTGCCGGAGGGGTGGTCGGTGGCGGTCATCGCCACCTGCACGCCAGAACCGGCAAGCGCGTCCTCGATGCGGGCGTCATCGGTCGCGACCCAGACCTCTCGCGCGCCCGCCGCAAGCGCCCGGCGTGCAACGTGGAGGACCATGGGCTCACCGCCGATCAGGCGCAGCGGCTTGCCCGGCAGGCGGGAGGCGGCGTAGCGGGCGGGTATGGCGACGACGAAATGGCGGGGCTGCATGCGGTGCATTATCGCTGGTCGTCGAGGCAGGCGGGCGTGCTTCGCCGCTCAGGCTCCGCATCCGGCTTCGATGCGCGGGCGCAGGCCGTCCATCGCCTGCTCGAAGCACACCCGCCTGCCCCGACGCCCTCCGATCGTGATCGCGGTTCGATCGGATCGGGGCTCCTAACCAGACTCAACTGGCAAACGATCCAGCAAGGCCACCCAGAACGCCTCCGGCAGTTGGGCATCCACCGGCACCGCATGCATCCGCACGTCCGCGAACGCGGCACACTTCACGGCATCCTTCTCGGTCATCAGGATCGGCAGCAGGCTACCGAACTGGAAGTCGGAAGGCGCATAGGCGTGATGGTCTGCAAAGGCGTGTGGTACGACCGCGATGCCTGCGCTGCGCAACGCCGCGAAGAAGCGCTCCGGATCGCCGATCCCGGCCACCGCATGCACGCGCTGTCCGGCAAAGGAGGACAACGACTGCCTGCGCCCACCAATCAAGGGGCGCACGGGGCCTGCCACCAGCTGCATCGGCCACTCGCCGAATGCTGCGTCCTGCATAGCCCCCTCGTCGGTCGCCGTGCCGACGTTGAGTACGCGGAAGCTGCAATCTGCGGCGCGTTCGATGGGTTCGCGCAGGGGTCCGGCCGGCAACAGGCGACCGTTGCCATGCCGCCGACGTGCGTCCTGCACGTCGATCTCGATGTCGCGCGCCAGACGATAGTGCTGCAGGCCGTCATCGCACACCACCACGTCGCAGCCCGCTTCGGCCAGAGCGTTGGCGGCGGCGACGCGGTCGCGGTCGACGCGCACCTTCGCTCCGGTGCGACGGGCGATCAGCAGCGGCTCGTCGCCAACCTGCATCGCGCTGCTGTCGGCTTCGACCCAGCGTGGCGTGGCGGCTTCTGCGCGTCCATGCCCGCGGCTGGCGACCCCCGGGGTCCAGCCTGCGGCACGCAGGCGCTCGACCAGCGCAATCACCAGCGGCGTCTTGCCGCTGCCGCCGGCCACGATGTTACCCACCACGACGACGGGTATGCCGGGATGTCGGCTGCGTGCCCATCCGCTGCGGTAGGCGTTGCGACGCAGGGCCGCGACCACGCCGTAGGCGACGGCAAGCGCGCGTGCGTGCAAAGGCGGCATGCTGCCGTCGAACCACCACGCCGGCGGCTGCGGCAACCGCGAGCGGCTCATCCGGCGTGGCCGTTGCCGGCGTCGCGGAACTGCATGGCGTGCAGGTGTGCGTACAGGCCGCCTCGTGCACGCAGTTCGGCGTGGGTACCCTGCTCGACCAGCTGGCCGCCATCCAGCACGAGCACGTGATCCGCGTGCTCGATGGTGGACAGCCGGTGGGCGATGACCAGGGTGGTGCGGTCGGGTATCAGGTGCGCCAGCGCGTCCTGCACCAGCCGTTCGGATTCATTGTCGAGCGCCGCGGTGGCCTCGTCGAGGATCAGGATCGGCGCGTCCTTGAGCATGGCCCGGGCAATCGCCAGGCGCTGGCGCTGGCCGCCGGACAGCTTGCCGCCACGTGCACCCACCGGCGCATGCACGCCATCGGGCAGTTTCGACACGAATTCCAATGCGTTGGCTTCGCGCACCGCAGCATCGATGCGCTCCTTCGTCGCGCCCTTGAGTTCGCCATAGGCCACGTTGTCGGCAACGCTCCCATCGAACAGCATGACCTGCTGGCCGACGATGGCGATCTGCCTGCGCAGGTCGACCAACGGGTAATCGGCCAGCGGATGACCGTCCAGCAGCACCTGGCCGCGCTCCGGCTCGTAGAACCTTGGAATCAGTTTGACCAGGGTGGACTTGCCGCTGCCGGAACGCCCGACGATGGCGGTGACCGTGCCCGGCCGTGCGGTGAAGCTGATGCCGCGCAGCGCCGGCGCATCCTGGCTGTCGTAACGGGCGTCAACGTCGCGGAATTCGATCAGGCCCCGTGCGCGCGCGAGCGGGATGCTGCCTGCATCGCGCTCGCTTGGCGCGTCGAGCACCGAGAACAGGCGGTCGGCAGAGCTGATCCCTCGCTGCAACATGCTTTGCACGTTGGTGAGCTGGCGCAGCGACGGTACCAGGTTGACCATCGCGGTCATCAGTTTGGTGAAGCCCCCTGCGGTCAGCCGCCCTTGTGCAGCCTCGAAACCAGCCGCCACCAGCATCACCGCCATGCCGATCGCCCCCAGCACCTGCACGAACATCGACAGGGTGCCGCGGGTGACCTCGATCTTCAGGGCGAGGCGCACGTTGTGCAGGGTCTGCTCGCCGTAGCGCGCCATCTCCGCCGGCTGCGCACCGTAGGCCTTGACCTCCTGCTGCGCGTGCAGGGCCTGGTCGGCGGTCTGCAGCATGTCGGCGGAGGCTTCCTGGATGGAATGGTTGAGCCGGCGGTAGCGCTTGCCCACCTTGCCCATCATCCACGCCATCGCAGGCGCCAGCAGCAGCAGCACCAGCGACACACGCCAGCTGGTCAGGAACATCACGACCAGGGTGGCGACGATGCCCAGCGCATTGCTGACCATCACCTTCAACGCATCCACCGCGGCCTGCGCCACCTGCTCGCTATCGGCACCAAGGCGGGTCAGCATGGACGGCACCGGTTCCGCATCGAAACGTGCGCCGGGCAGGCTCAGGTATTTCGCCATCAGCTGCATGCGCAAGTCGCGGGCCACGTTTCGGCCGGCGCGGGCGATGGTGTAGTCGCCCACCAGGCCGAACAGGCCGCGCGCAAGCAGCAGCAAGACCAGTCCGGCGGGCAGCCAGTAGCTGAAATCATGTTCGACGAAGATGTCGTCGACGATTGGCCCGAGCAGCCACAGCGTGGCGCCACTGGCGGCGGCTTCCAGCAGCATCGCCAGCATGCCGATCGCGATCAGTCCCCAGTAGGGCTTGGCGTACTGGCGCAGGCGCCGATAGGTAGCCGATGTATCCGCTTCACTCACCGTACGGGCGCCCCGCCAGCCTTGCCGGCGTTGGCCTCGGGCGCGGTGGCGTTGGCGATCCGCCGAAAGCCCAACTGGCCCAGCGCGTCGTAGGCGGTGATCACCGATTGCCAAGGGGTGCGGGCATCGGCGCGGATCAGCACGGTGCGCTCGCGGTCTTCGCCGGCCACGTCGCGCAGGGACTGCTTCAGCGATTCGACGTCGGTGCGCAGCACTTCGCGGTCGCCCACGAAGTACCGGCCCTGCGCATTGATCAGCAGGCTCAGCGGGCGCGCCTGCGTTTCGGTCGGCTCGCCATTCGCACGCGGCAGCTCCAGCTTGAGCACGGAGCGGGCATCAAAAGTAGTGGTGACCACGAAGAAGATCAGCAGGCACAGCACCACGTCGATCAAGGGGATCAGGTTGATCTCCGGGGTGTCGTCCTGGCGGTGGTCCTGGATCCGCATGCGGCGACTGCCTCAGGCCGGATTTGGCCGGGCCAGCACGGCGGGCGTCGTGTCCAGCACGTCCATCAGGCGGATTGCCTCGTGTTCCATGTCGACGATGTAGCCGGCGATGCGTCCGCGGAAATAGCGGTGGAAGGCAAGCGCGGGGATCGCCACCACCATGCCCGCGGCCGTGCATACCAGCGCCTTGCCGATGCCTCCGGCCAGCTGGTTGGCGTCGCCGATGCCGTGGTCGAGGATGCCGATGAACATCTCGATCATGCCCACCACGGTGCCGAACAGGCCCAGCAGCGGTCCGGCGGCCGCGATCGTGCCCAGCGTGTTGAGGTAGCGCTCCATCCGATGCACCAGGTGGCGCCCGACGTCCTCTACCCGTTCGCGAATTTGTTCCCGTCCGCGGCTGCGCACATCCAGGGCCGCAGCCAACAGGGCGCCGAGTGGCGAGGTCGAGCGGAGGGATTCCACGTGTGACGGATCCAGCGGCTTGCCGCGGGCAACCCAGGCGCGGACCTCCTCGCCCAGGCCGGGTGGCATCACCCGCAGGCGGCGCAGGCTCCAGAAGCGCTCGACGATGATCGCCAGGGCGACCGCCGACAGCAGCAGCAGCGGGATCATCGGCCAACCGCCGGCCCGGACCAGTTCCAGCACGCGTCAATCCTCCGGCACTCATGGCCGCTGTGTTTCCTGCGCGTAGCATAGCCCAGCGACCCCATTGCGCCGCCGCGCGGCATCCCACGGCCTGGGATGGCTGGCCCGGCGTTCCTCCACTTGCAGGCCTGCGGCGCCGAGCCAAACGCGCAACGCGCCGGACCGCGAGGTATCCAGCAATTCCGCGCCTGCGTCGCACCAGCGACGGATCACGTCAGCGCGCGGGTGGCCGAAGCGATTGCCCGCACCGGTCGACACCAGCGCCAGCCTGGCCCTGGTCAGCGCCACGAAACCGGGATCAGAGGACCCGGCGCTGCCGTGGTGCCCGGCCAGCACCACGTCGTTGCGAAGCACCTCCGGACTGCTGCGCACCAATTTACGCTCGACGTGATGCCCGATGTCGCCGGTCAGCAATGCGCTCCCGTGGGCGGTCTCCACCCGGATCACGCAGCTGGCCTCGTTGCCCAGGTACGGGAATCCGTCGGCCGGATGCAGGACGCGGAATCGCACGCCATCCCAAACCCAGGACTGACCCGCGCGGCATGCCTGCAAGCCGGAGACCGGACTTCCTGCCGGTGCCAGCAGCGCCACAGCGGGGAAACTGCGTGCAACCGCCGGCCAGCCACCTGCGTGGTCGTTGTCGCCATGGCTGATCACGGCTGCGTCGAGCGAGCGCACGCCAAGTGCATGCAGCGTCGGCGCCACGGCGTGTTCGCCGGCGTCAAAGCCATCCGGAAGGGCCGGCCCCATGTCGTACAAGAGGCTGTGGTGTGAGGTGCGCACCAGCACCGACAAGCCCTGCCCCACGTCGATCACCGTCAGTTGCACCTCTCCGTGCGCGGGCAGGCCACGCGCTGGCAACAGCAGGGGCAACCACAGCAGCAGGGCCAGCGGCTTGCCCGGCACCCCACGCGGCAACAGCAGCCACAGTGCTGACAGCAATGCCAAGGGCAGCGCGAACCAGCGCGGCTCCGGCAACCACGCCATTGCCAGCTCGCTGTCGGCGATCCACGACAGCGCAGGCCATGGCAAGTCGAATGCATGGGCGGACCAGCGCCAGGCGAGATCACCCCAACCGACGTGGAAGCTGTCCGCGAGGACCCCGAGCAAGGCCAGCGGTATCACCACCAGGCTCCACCATGGCACCGCGACCAGGTTGGCCAGCGGGCCGGCGAACGACGCCTGGCCGAACAGCACAACGGTCAATGGCAGCAGCCCCAACGTGGCCACCGCCTGCGCCGCCATGAAACTGCGCAACAAGGGCCACGGCCTGCGCTGGGTTTCGGCGGGCAGGCTCCACAGCAGCCAGGCAACGCCAGCGAAGCTCAACCAGAACCCGGCGCCAAGCACTGCCAACGGATCCAGCAGCAACAGCACGATGCAGCCCAGTGCAAGGCTGTCGGCGACCCGTTGCCGCCGGCGCAGGCAGCGCGCCAGCGCAACTGCCGCGATCATCACCGCGGTGCGCATCGTCGGAACCGCGAAGCCGGTGATCGCGGCGTAGGCCAGCGCACCCAGCACCGCCCCGCCAGCCGCCGCGAAGGGCCGGGGCACGCGTCGCGAGAGCCCAGGGAATGCCCACCAGAGTCCTGCCGCGACCGATGCGAAAAACCCGGCGACCAGGCCGACATGGAAGCCCGAGATGGCGATCAGGTGGGTCAACCCCGCTGCCCGCAGGCGCGCCCAGTCGTCTTCGGTCAATGCGCGCGTATCGCCGAGGGCAAGGGCCCGCACGAAACGGGAGGATGGCGATCGCATGGCGTCGCGGATACGACCGCTGGTCCCCTCGCGCCAGGCGTCGATGCCGCGCGGCGGCACCAGGCGCTGCGCGAGCGCGGGCTCGATCACGCTACCGCTGGCGGTGACCCGTGCCGCCATCGCATGCTTTTCGCCATCACTGCCGCCAGGGTTGCGCAGGCCTCGCGGTGGCCGCAGGCGCAGCGGAAGCTGCCAATGGCTGCCCGCCTGCAACAACGAGCGTGCGCGCAGGTCATCGCCATGCCATGCGATGCGCACGCGCCTTCCGCGCAATGACGATGGCGCCGCGTCGGTATCGTCAATCACGAATTCGAATCGCGTGCGTCGTGGCTCATGCAGGGGCAAACCCACGATCCTCCCCTGCAACTCCAGTGCCCTGCCCTCCAGTGCGGTGGGCAGCTGGGCGCGAAGCGCAGCATCTGCCTGCCATCCGGCCAGGCCAATGCCGAATACGCATGCACCCAACACCCGCAGCCAGCCCCGGCGCGACACGATCAGAAAGCCGACTGCCAGCAGCAGGGCGGACACCGCGCGCGGCGGCAAGTGTGGCAAGAGCAGGCAGCCTGCGACGCCCGCCAGCAGGGCGATGGCGCAGCCCGGCCCGAATGGCGCAGGCATTCCCACTCCTGCATTGGCAGGCCAGGGCCATGCGCCAACGCGCGCGGTGCCAACGAACGGAATACTGACTGCCATGCGGGAAGCGTGGCAGTACGTGCGGACCCCAGGAATCAGCGTGCGCGGTGCCTGGCCGTAGGTGAATTCCGAAGCGGGCGCAGAACATGGCGCCGCCGCCAAACGCCGGCGGCGCGCTACACCTCGTCGGAGGACAACTCGCGCAACTTGCCTTCGTGCAGTTCCAGCACCCGGTCCAGCTTGCGGGCCAGGCGGCGGTCGTGGGTGACCAGCACCAGGCTGGTGCGCTGGGCGCGGTTGAGTTCCAGCATCTGGGCGAACACATTCGCCGCCGTCTTCTCGTCCAGGTTGCCGGTGGGTTCGTCGCCGAGCACGCAGGCCGGCGCATTGACCAGCGCGCGCGCTACCGCTGCGCGCTGGCGTTCGCCACCCGACAACTCGCCCGGCTTATGCTGCAGGCGATGGCCGAGGCCGACCGATTCAAGCAGGTCCTGCGCGCGCTTCGCGGCCTCGGGGACGCCGCGGCCAGCCAGCATCACCGGCATCATCACGTTCTCCAGCGCAGTGAATTCCGGCAGCAGGTGGTGGAATTGGTAGACGAAACCCAGGGCGCGATTGCGCAGGCGGCCGCGCTCGGCATCGGACAGCGCACTCATCTTCTGTCCGGCCACGAACACCTCGCCGGCGCTGGGCACGTCAAGCCCGCCCAGCAGGTGCAGCAAGGTGCTCTTGCCGGCCCCGGAAGCGCCGAGGATTGCCACCGTTTCCCCCGCCATCACCCGGAAATCGAGGCCATCGAATACTTTCGTGTAGAGCGCGCCTTCCGCGTAGGTCTTGCCGAGCGCTTCGGCCCGGACCACCTCAACTGCCGTCATCGGATCACTCATAGCGCAGTGCCTCCGCTGGCGCGGTGCGCGCCGCGCGCCATGCGGGATAAAGGGTCGCGATGAAGGCCATGGCAAGCGCCACGCAGGCGATGGTGGTCACGTCGCTGGCTTGCAGGTCTGTGGGCAGGCCGGTGATGTAGTAGACGTCCTCGGGCAACAGCTGCACCTTGAACACCGCTTCGATGCCTTGCAGGATGCTGTCGAGATTGAGGGTCAGCAGGATCCCGCTGGCCACGCCCAGCAGCGTGCCGATGATCCCGATCAGGCTGCCCTGGACCATGAACACCTGCATCACCTGGCGCGGGGTCAGGCCCAGGGTGCGCAGGATGGCGATGTCGGCCTGCTTGTCGGTGACCAGCATGACCTGCGAGGACACCAGGTTGAACGCGCCCATCGCGATGATCAGCGACAACAGGATCGCCATCACCGTCTTTTCCATTTTCAGCGCACGGAACAGGTTGGCGTTGTCCTGGGTCCAGTCGCTGACCCGGTAAGGCCCTTGCAGCTTGACCGCCAGATCGCGCGCGACCTCGAAGGCCAGGTCCATGTCGTCCATCTTCAGGCGCACGCCGGTCACCCCATCGCCCATCCGCAGCAGGCGTTGCAGGTCCTGCAGGTTGACCACTGCCATGCCCTTGTCGAACTCGTTGTACCCCGCCTCGAAGATGCCGCTGACTTCGAACCGCTTCATCGTCTGCACGCCGCCCACCGGGGTGCTGCGGAAGTCGGCGAGGGTCACCACCACGTCGTCGCCGACGCTCACCCCCAGCCACACCGCCAGTTCCCGCCCCAGCACGATCTTGAAGGTGCCAGGTTGCAGGTCAGCGAGCTTGCCCTGCACCAGTTTGTCGGCAAGCACCGAGACCTTGCCTTCCTCGGCAGGGTCCACGCCACGCACCATCGCCGGCTGGTTGTTCGAGCCGGAGATCAGCGCTTCCTTTTCGATGTAGGGCGCCGCGCCAGCGACCCGCGGGTCTGCGACGGCAACACCGACCGCGCGGGGCCAGTCGGCAAGCGGCTCGCCGTAGCCGCTCACGGTGGCGTGCGCGGCCATCTGCAGCATGCGGTCGCGGATCTCGCGCTGGAAGCCACTCATCACTGCAAGCGTCGTGATAAGCGCCATCACCCCCAGCGCGATGCCGAGGATCGAAGCCAGTGAAATAAAGGAAATGAAGCCATTTCGACGTTTGGCGCGAAGGTAGCGCAGGCCGATGGCGACCGGGACGGGTTTGAACATCGAGGACCCTTGGATTGGCCGCCTATCCTGCCATTGATGCCACGCCGCGTGCAGTCTCCCTGCGCATCAGGGCCAGCCGCAGTTCACGTCGCTGCGCCGCGTCCAGCGTGTCCGGCCACAATGAGGCGCGCTGGATGGCGCCACCCGCGGCACGCCAGGAGAGGAAAGCCAGCGGCCCGCGCCACGCCACGCGCAGGTGATCAATGGGGACACCGTTGCATTGCGCCTGTCCGTGGCCGGCCGGGATCACCAGTGCCAACCGCGGCCTGTTGCGATGGCGGTGGGCATCGAATGCCCCCCAGCCCATCGCGGCCAACGCCAACGGCCAGGCCACGACGCGCGCCAGGTCCGAGGCCAGCAAGGAAAGCGGCGCCAGAAAGACCAGGATCCAGCACAAGGCGCTAACCCAGCGCGAGGGCCGCCACTCAATGCGGCAGGGTGCGGATGCGATCGACAAGCGCCGCGATTTCGACATCGTCGGGAGTCTCGTGGCCGAGGAACCAGCGCCAGAGCCTATCGTCCTCGCATTCCAGCAGCAGTCGGAAAATCGCCCGCTCCGGTTCGGAGGCTGCCGCGTAGTCGAGGTCCAGCCAGCGCTCCAGCAAGCGGTCGAGTTCGCGCATGCCGCGTCGGCAGCGCCAGCGCAGGCGCTTGAGTTCCGGATCCTGCGGACGGTTCACCCTTGCAGGAGGCCGACCGCCAGCACGCCCCACAAGGTCCAGAGGACCACGTTGCTTGCGAGGAAGGCATAGAACCGGTGCATGACCCGGTTGTAGGTGCAGTGGATGTAACTGTGCAGCGCGCGTAGAACAACGTAGCCCCAGGCCAGTCCCAGCACCAGCGGGCTCACCTGCGCCGAGGCATGGGCCACGCCAAGTGCCAGATAAAACAGCACCGGCATCTCGAACAGGTTGCGGTAGTTGTCAGCCGCGCGGGTGACCGCGAAGCGCGCGGCCATCTGTGAACTGCTGGGTATGTCGCGCATGTGGATGCCGTCGTCGCGCACTTGCCGCTTGCGCTCGAAGAACATGGCGAACAACACCGCAATGGTCAGGGCCACCATCGCGACCGCTGGCAGGAAGATGGCGTGATCGCTCATCGGTCAGGCCCGCCGCGCCAGCATCAGCTGCTTGATCTCGGCGATCGCCCTGGCCGGATTCAGGCCCTTCGGGCAGGTCCGCGCACAGTTCATGATGGTGTGGCAGCGATACAGCTTGAACGGATCCTCGAGGTCGTCTAAGCGCGCACCGGTGTCCTCGTCGCGGCTGTCGACGATCCAGCGGTAGGCCTGCAACAGGACCGCCGGGCCGAGGTAGCGCTCGCCGTTCCACCAGTAGCTCGGGCAGCTGGTGCTGCAGCAGGCGCACAGGATGCATTCGTAGAGCCCGTCCAGCTTGGCCCGGTCCTCCTTGGACTGCAGGCGCTCGCGGTCCGAAGGCGCCGGTGTCTGGGTGCGCAGCCATGGCTTGATCGACGCGTACTGCGCGTAGAAATGGGTCAGGTCCGGGACCAGGTCCTTGACCACGGGCATGTGCGGCAATGGATAAATCGGCACCTCGGCGTTGGCCTTGCCGCAGTCCTCGATGGCCTTGGTGCACGCCAGCGTGTTGGTGCCGTCGATGTTCATCGCGCAGGACCCGCAGATGCCCTCGCGGCAGGAACGGCGGAAGGTCAGCGTGGGGTCGATTTCGTTCTTGATCTTGATCAGCGCGTCCAGGACCATCGGCCCGCACGCTGCGAGATCCACGTCGTAGGTGTCCACCCGCGGGTTCATGCCCTCGTCGGGATTCCAGCGGTAGACCTTGAACGTGCGCACTGCCTTCGCCCCGGACGCGGCGGGGAAGTGCTTGCCCTTCTGGATCTGCGAGTTCTTCGGGAGGGTAAATTCGGCCATGGTGTGTGCTCCCGGTCAGTAGACGCGCGGCTTCGGCGGGACCACGTCGACATCGCTGCTCAGCGTGTACATGTGTACCGGACGGTAGTCGATGCGGGTGTTGCCGGCATCGTCCACCCAGCACACGCTGTGCTTGTGCCAGTTGGCGTCATCGCGATCAGGGAAATCCTCGCGCGCATGCGCGCCGCGCGACTCGGTGCGGTTCTCGGCGGAAACAATCGTGGTCAAGGCTTGCCCCAGCAGGTTCTGCAGTTCCATCGTCTCGATCAGGTCCGAGTTCCACACCAGCGAACGGTCGCTGACCTGCACGTCGGCGAAGCTGGCGTTGATGTCACGGATCGCCTTGACCCCGTTGGCCAGCGTCTCGCCGGTGCGGAATACCGCAGCATCGTTCTGCATCGCCCGCTGCATGTTGTTGCGGATCACCGCGGTCGGCGTACCGCCATGCGCATTGCGCAGCTTGTCGAGGTTGGCCAGCGCCTTGTCGCAGGCGTCGCCGGCCAGCGGCTTGTGCGCCGCGCCCGGTTTGATCGTTTCGGCGCAACGGTTGGCCACCGCGCGGCCGAACACCACCAGGTCGAGCAGCGAGTTCGAGCCCAGCCGATTCGCCCCGTGCACGGATACGCAGGCGGCCTCGCCGATCGCGTAAAGACCGGGAACCACGGTATCCGGGTTGCCGTTGTAGGTCTGCACGACTTCGCCGTGGTAGTTGGTCGGGATGCCGCCCATGTTGTAGTGCACGGTCGGGATCACCGGGATCGGCTGCTTCTCGACGTCGACGCCGGCGAAGATCCGCGCGCTCTCGGCGATGCCGGGCAGCTTCTCGTGGATGTCGGCAGGATTCAGGTGGGTCAGGTCGAGGTGGATATGGTCCTTGTGCTCGCCGACGCCGCGGCCTTCGCGAATCTCGATGGTCATCGAGCGGCTAACCACGTCGCGCGATGCGAGGTCCTTCGCGTTCGGCGCATACCGCTCCATGAAGCGCTCGCCGGTACTGTTGCGCAGGATGCCGCCTTCGCCGCGCACACCCTCGGTGATCAGGCAGCCGGCGCCATAGATGCCGGTGGGATGGAACTGCACGAACTCCATGTCCTGCAGGGCAAGGCCGGCGCGCAAGGCCATGCCGCCACCATCGCCGGTGCACGTGTGCGCGGAAGTCGCGGAGAAGTACGCGCGGCCGTAGCCGCCGGTGGCCAGTACCACGCCCTGCGCGCGGAACAGGTGCAGGGTGCCCTCGGCCATGTCCAGTGCCAGCACGCCGCGGCACACGCCATCGGCGTCCATGATCAGGTCAAGCGCGAAGTACTCGATGAAGAAACGCGCGTCATGCGCCAGCGACTGCTGATAGAGCGTGTGCAGGATGGCGTGGCCGGTGCGGTCGGCGGCGGCGCAGGTACGCTGCGCGGTGCCCTTGCCATAGTGCGTGGTCATGCCGCCGAACGGACGCTGGTAGATCTTGCCGTCTTCGGTGCGGGAGAACGGCACGCCCTGGTGCTCGAGTTCGATGATCGCGGGGATCGCCTCCTTGCACATGTATTCGATCGCGTCCTGGTCGCCCAGCCAGTCGCTGCCCTTGATGGTGTCGTAGAAATGGAAGCGCCAGTCGTCCTCGCCCATGTTGCCGAGCGCGGCCGAAATACCGCCCTGCGCCGCCACGGTGTGCGAACGGGTCGGGAACACCTTGCTGATGCACGCGGTCTGCAGGCCCTTCTGGGCGAGCCCGAAAGTGGCGCGCAAACCGGCGCCACCGGCGCCGACCACGATCATGTCGAAGGTGTGTTCCTGGATCTTGTAGGCAGGCATCGAAGATCAGCTCCCGAGCGCGATGCGAAGGACGGCCAGCACGCTGGCGATGGCCGCGAGGGCACACACCAGGATATTGGCGAAATGGGCAACACCGGCCAGCAGCGGGGTGTGCACGTAGTCCTCGATCACCACCTGCAGGCCCAGCTTGGCGTGCCAGAACGCGGCGATCAGGAACGCGATCAGCACGGTCGCATTGAATGGGCCGGACACGATGACATAGGCGCGCTCGAAGCCGGCGCCGCCGAGCGACAACAGCAATCCGATCAGGTACGCGCCGAGCAGCAACAGCGCGATGGCCGTGATCCGCTGCCACAGGAAATGGCCGGTACCGTCCTTGGCCGATCCCAGTCCACGGGCGCGCTTGAGCGGCGTGCGCAGGTCGTCGGACGCGTTCATGCCTGCCCCCACTGCTGCAGCACGATGGCCCAGACCAGGACTACCAGCACCACGCTGCCGATGATCGAAATCCAGCTGCTGCGCACGAAGTCCTCGACCGCGAGCCCATAGCCCGCGTCCTGCAGCAAATGGCGGACGCCGTTGATCAGGTGGAACGCCAGCGCCCAGCTGAAGCCGAACAGCACCAGCTTGCCCAGCACCGAGCCGGCGCATTCGGTGAAGTCCGCCCAGCGGTCTGGTCCGCCCGCGAGCGCCAGCAGGCCCCAGGTCAGGCCCAGCATGCCCGCGACCAGGGCGACGCCGGTTGCGCGATGCAGGATCGAGGTGACCATCTGGACCTGCCAGCGGTAGACCTGCAGGTGCGGCGACAGGGGACGAGCGCGGTTCGCCATGGGGGTGGGTCCTGGTGCAGGCCGGGCAGCGCCCGACGGTGATCAGAAATCGATGCAGCGCCCGTTTTTTTCCCAGTCGCCATAACGGGTCGGATCGGGACCTTCGCGGCCGCCAATCTCCTTCGCCAGCGGGCTTCCGTCCGCCGGGGCCGGCGGCTCGCGTCCGGGATCGGCCGCGGGAGGAAGTTCGGATTCGCCTATCATCGGACGGTTCACAACCTCGCAAGTCTAGTGCCCACCCCCATGTCCCACAACCTGCAAGGCGCGACAGCACAGGATTTCGGCCTGCCGGACCACCGCGTGCTGGCCCTGCAGGGCCGGGATGCGGTGGCCTTCGCGCAGGCACAGTTCATGAACGATGTCAGCGCGCTTGCGGATGCACAGTGGCAATGGAACGGCTGGCTGACGCCCAAAGGCCGGGTGATCGCGTTGTTCGCGCTGCTCAGGCGTGATGCGCAAACGCTGTGGCTCCTTCTTCCCGACGCCGATCCGTCCGCTCTGACCGTCCAATTGAAGCGCTTCGTGTTCCGCAGCAACGTTGCGTTCCATGTGCGCGACGACCTGCTGGCCACCGGTGCGTTCGCGGCGCCCGTGCAAGCCGCGGGCAGCACCGTCGCGGATACCGACGAGGGCGTGGAACTCGACGCGTCGGCAGATGGCGGCCTGCGAAGGCTGCGCCTCGGAAACAACCCGGCAGCGCTGGACCAGCGACAGCTGTCCCGATGGCGTCTGTTCGACCTGCAGCACGGCCTGCCCCGCCTGGCACCGGACCAGGGAGAACAGTGGACGCCGCAGCAGCTTTCGCTGGAGCGGCTGAACGCCTACAGCGTCAGGAAAGGCTGCTATCCCGGCCAGGAAATCGTGGCCCGTACGCACTTCCTCGGCAAAGCCAAGCGCGGTTTGTGGCGCATGCAGGGCACGGGCGTCGCGGCGCTCGGCGAGGTCATGGCCGGCGCGGATGGTGATGTGCGCGCCGTCGGCCGCATGGTGTGCGCCGAAGCCGACGAGGGCCTTGCCGTGGTGCCGCTGGAGGCTGTCGATTCTCACTTGTCGACCAACAGCCAGCCGTGCGCTGTCCTCCCCTTGCTGGCTGGTCTTGCGCGTTGAACGAGTGACGCCGTGTTCGCGGCGCGGCGGTATCCTGCCACTGTGAACGCACGCCTCCGCGATCCCGCATCCCTCCTGCCAGGCGCCATGCCACGCGCCGTGCAGCAGCGCGGGGGACATGGCAGCCACGAGATCGAGGACTTGATCGCCTGCGAGGTGCCGGTGGCGTTGCACTACAACGGCGCGCCATTCGTCGTGCTGATGGCATCGCCCTGCGATCTCGGCGACCTCGCCCTCGGATTCTCGCTGAGCGAGGGCTTGATCGAACATCCCGGCGAACTTTGCATCGACGGCATCGACGAGGAGCTCGAAGGCATCGCCATCCGCATGACCATCCCGAACGAACGCGCCGACGCGCTGTCGCAACGCAGCCGCAACCTGCCGGCCTACGGAGGCTGCGGGGTATGCGGCAGTGCGTCGATCGAGGGCGTGTTGCGGACTCCGCCACGCGTCAACGGCACGCTTCGCATCCAGGAAAGCGCACTGCATCGGGCCATGGCCGGGCTGCACGCGCGACAACCACTCAACGCCGCCACCGGCGCCACCCACGCCGCGGCGTTCGCCGAGGCCGATGGCAGCGTGCAGCTGGTCCGCGAGGACGTCGGCCGCCACAACGCGCTGGACAAGCTGATCGGCGCGATGGCAGCGCAAGCCATCGATGCCGGCAGCGGTTTTGCGATCACCACCAGCCGCGCCAGTTACGAGTTGGCGATGAAGGCCGCGCAGGTCGGCATTCCGCTGCTGGCGGCGATTTCCGCGCCGACAACACTGGCCATCGCGCTGGCGCAGTCGGCGGGCTTGTGCCTGGTCGGGTTCGCCCGTGAACACGGATGCGTGGTGTACGCGCATCCGCAGCGGCTGGTGGGCGCGGCATGAGCGACTGTCCAAAGATCCAACCCTACGACGGCCCGGCTGGTGGCTGGCCCGCGCTGAAGTCGGTCGCGGCGCACCTGCTGCAGCAGGACGCGGCGGTACTCGGTGCGCGCACGTTGTTGCGCGCCAACCAGCCGGACGGCTTCGATTGCCCGGGCTGCGCCTGGCCGGACCGCGAACACACGTCCACGTTCGAGTTCTGCGAGAACGGTGCCAAGGCGGTCGCGTTCGAGGCCACCGCGCGCCGCGCCGGCCCGGAGTTGTTCGAGAAGCACAGCGTCAACGCACTCGCGCGCTACAGCGACCACTGGCTGGAAGACCAGGGGCGGCTGACCCACCCGCTCCGCTACAACGCGGAAACCGACCATTACCAGGCCGTCGGTTGGGAAGAGGCGTTTGCGTTCATCGCCACGCACCTCAACGGCCTGGCATCGCCCGATGAAGCGATCTTCTACACCTCCGGGCGCACCAGCAACGAGGCCGCGTTCCTGTACCAGCTTTTCGTGCGCCAGTTCGGCACCAACAATTTCCCGGACTGCTCCAACATGTGCCACGAACCTTCCGGGGTTGCGCTGGGCGAGCAGATCGGGGTCGGCAAGGGCACCGTTTCCTTGCAGGACTTCGAACTGGCCGACCTGATCCTGGTGTTTGGCCAGAACCCCGGCACCAACCACCCGCGCATGCTCGGCGAGCTGCGGCGCGCGGTGAAACGCGGGGCCAGCGTGCTGGCATTCAATCCGCTGCGCGAACGCGGGCTGGAGCGCTTCGCCGATCCGCAGGACGCGCTGGAAATGCTGCACGGCGGCTCCACGAAAATTGCCTCGGATTACTTCCAGCTGCGGATCGGCGGCGACCTGGCCACGCTCACCGGCATCATCAAGCATGTGCTGGAACGCGGAGCGCAGGCTCATGCTGATGGAAAGCCAGCCCTCCTAGACGAAGCCTTCATCGAAGCCCATACCGACGGATTCGATGCCTTGCGCGCCAGCGTCGAAGCCGCCGATTGGCGGGACATCGAAGCCGAGTCGGGACTCAGCGAGGCACGCCTGCGCGATGCCGGCGAGCGCTACCTGCGGTCAGAACGCGCCATTGTCTGCTGGGGCATGGGCATCACCCAACACGTGCGCTCGGTCGCCACCATCCAGATGCTGGTCAACCTGATGCTCTTGCGCGGCCATGTCGGCCGACCCGGCGCGGGCATCTGCCCGGTGCGCGGGCACAGCAACGTGCAGGGCGACCGCACGATGGGCATCTACGAGCAGCCTGCGCCGGAATTCCTGGACCGCCTGCAACAGGTATTCGGCTTCGATCCGCCGCGTCGGGATGGGGTGGACACCATTGGCGCCATCGAGTCGATGCGCGATGGCCGCGGCAAGGTGTTCTTCGCGATGGGCGGCAACTTCGCCACCGCCACCCCCGATACCGCGACCACACACGCCGCGCTGCGCAACTGCGCGCTGACCGTGCACGTGGCCACCAAGCTCAACCGCAGCCACCTGGTGCATGGCCGCGATGCGCTGATCCTGCCCTGCCTCGGCCGCACCGAGATCGACATGCAGGCCAGCGGAACGCAGGCGGTAACGGTGGAGGACTCGATGAGCATGGTGCACCTGTCGTCGGGCATGAACCCACCGGCCTCGCCAACGTTGCTGTCGGAGCCGTCCATCGTCGCGCGGTTGGCGCAGGCCACGCTGGGCGCGCGTAGCGACATCCCCTGGCGTTGGCTGGTGGAGGATTACGACCGTATCCGTGACCAGATCGCGCGGGTGTTCGATGACTTCCACGACTTCAACGCGCGGGTGCGCGTGCCGGGAGGTTTCCGCCTGTCCAACAGCGCCGCTCAGCGCCAGTGGCGCACGGCGTCCGGCAAGGCCATGTTCGTGCCGCACGCACTCGCCGCTGTTGGCGCGGCGCCTAGTAATGCGCGCCCTCACGAGTTCACCCTGACCACGCTGCGCTCGCACGACCAGTACAACACCACCATCTACGGCCTGCACGATCGCTACCGCGGCGTGCACAACGAGCGCAAAGCGCTGTTCGCACATGCTGACGATATCGCCGCGCTGGGATACCAGCCGGGCGACCGGGTCGACATCGAGAGCATCGGCGACGACGGTTCGCGCCGCCGCGTGCACGGCTTCCTGCTGGTCGCCTACGACATACCGCGGGGCTGCCTGGCCGCGTATTACCCGGAGACCAATCCGCTGGTGCCGCTGGACAGCTTCGCCGAACGCGCGCGCACACCCGCCAGCAAGGCTGTCCGGGTGGTGCTGTCGCTGCATGACCCGGCAACGGCGATACAGCCGCGCGACATACCGGCTGCAGTCATCGGCTAGCGACGTTCGGCCGCCGCCAGCACATCAGCCGCAGCAACGATGTCCTCGTCCTTCGGGATCACCAGGAAGGCTGCCCCCGCCAGCGGCGTGTAGGTATCCACGCCAACCACGCGCCGGCCCGGCTTGCCGCCGAGGCCAGCTTCGGTGATCGCGGTGATCACGCCTTCGCCGACGCCCGCGCTGTGGCGGCCTTCATCCACGACCAGGATGCGCGCGCATTCCTGCGCATGCTTCGCGATGGCAGGTTCGTTCAATGGCACCAGCCAGCGCAGGTCCACCACCCGCACCTTCCAGCCATGCTTGCGCTCGATCTCGCGCGCCGCGCGCAGGCTCATCGGCATGCCGTTGCCGAAGCTGAAGATGACGCAATCGCTCGCCTCGGGGAAGTAGACCCGCTCCTCGCCCAGCACCAGCGCCTGGTCCGGTGCCGGGTACTCGGTGAGCCACTGGCCATCGCCCGGCGCGTGCAAGTCCTTGGTCATGTACAGCGCGATGGGCTCCAGGAACACGCTGACCCGGCCATCCACCTTAGACAGTGCAGCCAGCGTGCGCAGCATCATGGCCGCGTCGTCGCCGCGCGACGGGCAGCCCACCACCAGCCCCGGGATGTCGCGCAGCGGCGCGATCGAATTGTCGTTGTGGAAATGCCCGCCAAAGCCGCGCTGGTAGCCGAGTCCCGCGATGCGCACGACCATGGGGTTGCGGAACTGGTCGTTGCTGAAGAACTGCAGGCTGGCGGCCTCGCCGCGGATCTGGTCGATCGCGTTGTGCAGGTAGGCGAGGTACTGGATTTCCGGGATCGGCAGCATGCCCATGTTGGCGAAGCCCTGGGCCATGCCCAGGATCATGGTTTCGTCGAGCAGGGTGTTGAACACGCGACGGTTGCCGAACGCCTTGTGCAGCCCCTTGGTGACCGTGTACACGCCGCCTTTCTGGGCCACGTCCTCGCCGAACAGCAGGGTCTCCGGATATTTGGCGAACAGGTCGTGCAGGGCCTGGTTGATCTGGATGGCGAGGTGCTTCGGCGCCTGCGTCTCGGGCAGTTTGTCCTCGCCGCCAAAGGCCTTGATGCGGGCATCTGCAGAGGCCGCGCGTGTCGCCTCGGCCTGCACCCGTTCTGGCGTGTAAGGGGCCAGCGGCGCGATGACTTCGGCGAGATCGGTCAGCTTGGGCCGGCGGTCCGCCGCCTCTGCCGCGGCGAAGCAGCGCCTGCGGGTGGCCTCGTACAGGGCCAGCACCTCGTCCTTGGACATCAGCCCGGATTCCAGCGCGATGGCCGCGCTGCGCAGCAACGGATCGCCTGCCTCCACCGCGCACAGTTCCTCCACGCTCCGCCACTCGATCTCGAAGTCGGTACCGGCGTGGCCCATGATCCGGGTGGTGCGCAGGTGCAGGAAGGTGGGCCGCCGCGTGCGCCGGCAATGCTCGACTGCGCGCAGCACTCCAGCGTAACCGGCGGCAAGGTCGAGTCCGTCAGCGAAGAAATAATCCAGACCCGGCCGGTCGCGGAAGCTTTCCGCGATCCAGCCCGTCGGTGTTTTCACCGAAATGCCGATCCCGTTGTCCTCGCACACGTACAGCACCGGCGCCGGCAGCTTCTGGTAGGCCGTCCACGAGGCAGCGTTGAACGCGGTCTGCGCGGTGGCGTGGTTGGCCGAGGCATCGCCGAACGAGCAGATGGCGATGCTGTCCTCCGGAATCGGCAAGGCGTGACCAATCCGGCGTGCGGCTTCAATCGCAATCGCCGTGCCCAACGCCTTGGGCAGGTGCGAAGCAATGGTCGAGGTCTGCGGAAGCACCCACAAGCGCCTGCTTCCCCACACCTTGTGGCGGCCACCGGAGGCCGGATCGTCCTTGCTGGCGGCAAAGCTCAGCGCGGAATCCATGACCGGGTCCAGCGGCTGGCCATCGCTACCGGGCAGCTTGCGGAATCGCTCGGCCATGAAGCCGCCGCTGCGGTAGTGCAGGAACGCCGGATCCGTGTGGCGGGTGGCGCGCGCGACCATGGCGTTGCCCTCGTGCCCGCTGGATCCGATGGTGTAGAAGACCTTGTTCTGCACCCGCAGGACGCGCGCCATCAGGTCCAGGTGGCGCGAGATCAACTGCGATTCGAACAGGTCGCGGAAGCCCCGCGCGTCGAGCGCGCTGCCATCCAGGACGGGCTCGTGCGCGGCAGGGCTTGCGTCCCGTGGACCATCCCACGCGCGGACGAAATCGCTGAAATTGACGTCGCAGATCTCCGCGCGGTTGAGGCCGCGCATGCGGGCGGGAACGGGATTGGGGACAGTGGCGAACATGGCGTTGTCTTGTGCTGTGGCGGGTTTCGGGCCGCTGGATGAGGATTGCAACGGCAGGTGCAAACCCGCCTTACGTGGACTGGTCGATGCGGGCCTGCGCGTCTGCCGGGGGTGCGGGCATCGGCACGAAACCGGGCGTGTCCTGTACTCGTGCCAGCCAGTCACGCAGCGCGGGATAACCATCCAGCCCGATTCCGCCTTGATAAGACACGCAGGTGTAGGCATGCAGGGCAATGTCGGCGATGCCGTAAGCGGGACCGCTGAACCAGGGGTGCGCTGCCAGGTGCTGGTCCATCACGGCGAGTGCGGCATGGCCACGCTGGCGCAGCAGCGGCAATTCCTCGCGGCGCGGCGAATCCAGCGGCGTCCAACCACAGATGAAACGGGCCACGGCGATCGCGGGTTCGTGGCTGTACTGCTCGAAGAACAGCCAGCTCATGGCCTGTGCCCGCTGCCACGGTTCCGAGGGAATGAAGTGCGTACCTTCCGCGAGCCAGCACAGGATGGCGTTGGATTCGACCAGCACGCGGCCATCGTCCAGCTCCAGCATCGGCACCTTGCCATTCGGATTCTTCGCCAGGTACCCCGGGGTGCGCGTCGCGCCCTGGCTGCTGTCGGTTTCGACCCAGCGGTACTGCCGGCCGAGTTGCTCCAGCAGCAGGCGCACCTTGTGGCAGTTGCCGGAGGGCGAGAAGCCGTACACGGTGATCATGGCGCAGCTTCCCGGCGGCGCGCGCGCCATTCCTCGCGGGTCTGGCCCCATATCTCGATGGGGTGGACGTCGAGCGGCGGAGGCAGCCGGCCCGGACCTCGATTGCGGGAACCGAGACGCTGCGCGACCGCCTGCGAGGCCGAGTTGGCGGGGTCGATGGAGTGGATCACGTCGGTCCATCCCAGGACATCGAAGGCCCAATCGATCGCCGCCGTGCAGGCCTCGGTCGCGTAGCCCTTGCCGCGCGCATCGTGGTGGAATGAATAACCGACCTCGGTGCCCGGCCAGCCGTCGGGTTGCCAAGGCCCGGCATGGCCGACCCAGAGGCCGCTGGATTTCTCGATCACCGAGAACATGGCGAAGCCCTGCAGCAGCCACGCGCCGGGCATCTGCAGGAAACGCCGCCAGGCCTCATGCCGCAGCAAAGGTCCACCGATGTGGCGGGTGCTGTCCTGCGCAAACATGTCCGCGAAGCGCGGGAAATCCCCGGCCTGCGACACGCGCAGGACCAGGCGTTCGGTCTCGAGCTGGATGTCGAGGATCGACATGGGCTTTTGCATCGCCATCCCCGCTTGCGTCGGGCTGGCGGCTCAGAACGCGCTGATGCCGGTCAGCTCACGGCCGATCACCAGCTGGTGGATGGTCTCGGTACCTTCATAGGTGATCACCGATTCCAGGTTCAGCGCATGACGGATCGCGGCGTGTTCGGTGGTAATGCCGGCACCACCGAGCAGGTCGCGGCATTCGCGGGCGATGTCGATCGCCATCCGGCAGTTGTTCCACTTGGCCAGGGACACCTGGGCCGGCTGCATGTTGCCGGCATCCTTCAGGCGGCCGAGCTGAACCACCAGCAGTTGCGCGAGGGTGATCCGGCGGGCCATGTCGGCCATCTTGATCTGCGCACTCTGGGTGGCGGCCACCGGGCGCTCGAACAGGATGCGCTCCTTGGTATACCCGAGCACCTCGTCAAGGCAGGCAATCGCGGCGCCGATCGGGCCCCAGGTGATGCCGTAGCGCGCCTGGGTCAGGCAGCCCAGCGGGCCCTTCAAGCCTTTCACGTTGGGCAGGCGGTTGGCGTCCGGCACCCGGACGTTGTCGAAGAACAGGGCGCTGGTCACCGACGCGCGGAGGCTCATCTTGTGCTTGATCTCCTGCGCGCTGAAGCCGGGCATGCCTGTCTCGAGCACGAAACCCTGGATGCCGTCGTCGGTCTGGGCCCAGACGATGGCGATGTCGGCCAGGTTGCCGTTGGTGATCCACATCTTGCTGCCGGTGACCAGCCAGTCGTCACCGTCGCGGACCGCGCGGGTCTTCATGTTGGCCGGGTCCGAGCCGCCATGCGGTTCGGTCAGGCCGAAGCAGCCGATCACCTTGCCCGCAGCCATGTCCGGCAACCAGCGCATGCGCTGTTCCTCGCTGCCGTAGGCATAGATGGGGTACATGCACAGCGAGCTCTGCACCGAGACGAAGCTGCGGATGCCGGAGTCACCGCGCTCCAGTTCCTGGCAGATCAGCCCGTAGCTGACTGCGTTGAGCCCACCACCGCCGTACTGCTCGGGCAGGGAGGAACCGAGCAGGCCGAGGTCGGCGATTTCGGGCACCAGTTCCTTGGGAAAGCGCCCCTGGTCGAAGGCATCGCCGATGATGGGGATCACCCGCTCGTCGGTGAATCGGGCCACGGTGTCCTGCACCGCGCGCTCCTCTTCGCTGAGCAGGGAACGAACGTCATAAAGATCGTGGGAATTCAGGGCCATGACCAGTGGGTAGGAAGGACAGGAAGCTCGCTATTGTAAGGCCTGCCAAAGTAACAACGGGGCCGGATTGCTCCGGCCCCGTCTGGGCGAACGCGGCCGGTACGAAACCGCGCCCTACCTTCCTTGAAGCAGGTCAGCCGTTACCGGCGATGGTCGCGACCGGTGCCACGACCTGCCCATCGATCACCGGCAGGCGCGGGCCGGGCTTGTCATCCATGCGCAGCGTGTGGTTGGTCCCATCCAGGCGATAGGTCACGTCGTAGCCAACCGTTCGGCTGCCCTCGCCCAAGGCGATGCGATCGCCGGGCTTGCTCTCCGTGCGCATGGTGCCGGTGGTGCCATCCGGGTTGCGATAGGTGACGTTCCACGCAACGGTGCGCGAACTGGTGGAGGAGGACTGAACCGTGCGGCAGCGGCGGTCGGTGCGGCTCACCACCCGCCCGCCAACGTGGTTACGGTCGACGCGATTACCGATCACGCCACCGGTGACCGCACCGGCGACCGTTGCCACCTTCTTGCCATTTCCCCCGCCGATCTGGTTGCCGACCAGGCCACCAATCAACGTGCCGGCCACGGTGCCACCCACGTTGCCGTCGCGCTCCGGCAGGCGTTCGCTTACCACCACGTCTTCGCACACCTGCTGGGGCGTCGACGTGGTGCTGGACTCCCGCAGCGGCTCGCTGCCGATCACGGTGGCGTACAGGGCCTCGCGCTCGGTCACCGGCTGCACGTCGATCACTTCGGCGTATTCGACGCGCCCCGAAGCGGGGATCGCGCCATTCAAGGCCAGCGGCTCCGCGAACGCATCGGCGCCAGGAGCATCGGCGCGGTTGTTGATGAAACCAGCGGTGGCAACGCCACCCACCAGCAATGCAGCAAGTGCAATGGCAACCGTATTGTTCTTCATGTCGTGCTCCTGCAACGGGATCAGCCCCCTGATGCGGCGATTGCACCACGGGTCAACTGAATCGTTCGGGAGTGTGGTGGCGTTGGCCTGCATTCACGGACGTGCGCGCGGCGTGCATGCTAGCGTGCCTGGAAATCATCAACCTGTCCGCCATGGCCAATCCGTTGCTCTCCCCGGTACTGCGTTTTTTTGGAAGGCTGAGCTATCCGAGGCTGTTTGCCCTGACGGCTGCATTGTTTGCATTCGACTTGGTGATCCCGGACTTCGTGCCATTCATAGATGAGTTGCTGCTGGGCTTGGGTACCCTGCTGTTGGCAAACTGGAAAAAGCGCAAGGATCCCGCGGGTTCGATCCCACCCGCGCCCTGATCCAACTCCCATGCTTGTCGACAGCCACTGCCATTTCGATGCCTTCGAATTCGATACAGACCGCGTAGCAGCTCATGCGCGCGCATTGGCTGCCGGAGTTGCCCGCCAGGTGGTGCCCGCGGTCGACGCCGCAAGCTGGCCGAAACTGAAGCAGGTATGCGCGGGACTTCCAGGCCTGTATCCGGCCTACGGCCTGCACCCGATGTACCTCGCCGCGCACCAGCCGGCACACCTTGACCTGCTGCGCGAGTGGATCGCCCGCGAGCGCCCGGTGGCGGTCGGCGAATGCGGGCTGGACTTCTTCGTGGAGGGTCTGGATGCGCAGGTGCAGGCGGTCTATTTCGATGGACAGCTGCGGATCGCGCGCGACTTCGACCTGCCAGTCATCGTGCATGCGCGACGCGCGGTGGATGCGGTGATCGCCGCATTCCGCAGGATCGGCGGGCTGCGCGGCGTGGTGCACAGCTTCTCCGGCAGCGCCGAGCAGGCCGCGCAATTGCACAAGCTGGGATTCATGCTCGGCATCGGTGGCCCGGTGACTTACGAACGAGCCAGGCGCTTGCGCGATGTTGTCGCCAGGATGCCCATTGACCAGCTTCTGCTGGAAACCGACGCGCCTGACCAACCCGACGCGAATCATCGTGGCGAACGCAACGAGCCCGCATACCTGACCAAGGTGCTGGAGGTCGTCGCGACGTTGCGTGGCGTTCCGCCGGACCAGGTGGCTGCCGCGACATCCGCGAATGCCGTGCGCCTGTTCAACCTCGCGCCGCGATAAGCAGCGGCGCGCGCGCCACGCGGCCCTCAGGACCGCGTCGGCTTCAGCAGCATCTCCAGCGCCTTGCCTACAGCCGCAAACGCGAACGCACCGGTGACATGCGTCGCCGCGCCCAGGCCGGCGCCACAATCCAGCTTCAATGCCGCGTCCTTGTCCAGTTTCGGCCGGATGCCGCAGACGCTGCCGTCGGCCTGCGGGTAGCGCACGTTTTCCAGCGAGTACACCGCCGGCACGCCGAAGTAGCGGTCGTGGTTGCTGGGGAAGTTGAACTCGCTGCGCAGCTTCTTGCGGATCAGCGACAGCATTGCATCGTGTTCGGTACGCGACAGGTCGCGCACGCGGATCTGGGTCGCGTCGCTGCGGCCGCCTGCGGAGCCGACGGTCATGATCGGCTGCTTGCGGCGGCGGCAATAAGCAATGGCCTCCACCTTGCTGCGGAAGCTGTCGCAGGCGTCGAGCACGAGGTCGCTGCGCGCTCCCAGCAGTTGGTCGAGATTGGATGGCGTCAGGAACTGAGTGTGCAGGTGAAGCCGGATGCCCGGATTGATGGCGCGACAGCGTTCGGCCATGGCGTCGACCTTGGCCCGGCCGTAATTGCCCTGCAGCGCGGGCAATTGGCGATTGGTGTTCGACACGCACAGGTCGTCGGCATCGATCAAGGTCAGCGCGCCGACACCGCTGCGCGCCAGCGCCTCCGCCGCCCACGAGCCCACTCCCCCGATACCGACCACGGTCACGTGCGCGCCCGCCAGGCGTGCCAGCGCACCGCTGCCGTACAGGCGGTCGATGCCGCCAAAGCGTTCCACCAAAGATTGATCCATGCCCGCGAGTTTAAGGGGTGTGCGAACCGACCAATCCGGCAATCCCCTTCACGCGCCACAGGCGCCCCGAGTTCAGGGCGCCACGGCAGTTGCAAGCCGTGTTGCGCTGCGCCATGCTGCAGGCAGCACCTCTAGAGTCTTTGCTCAATGACTGCGATCCGCGTGATCAAGAAGTACCCGAACCGCCGTCTCTACGACACCGAAATCTCCAGCTACATCACCATCGAGGACGTGCGCCAGCTGATCGTCGATGGCGAGTCGTTCGAGGTACGAGATGCGAAGACCGGTGACGACCTGACCCGGCAGGTGCTGCTGCAGATCATCACCGAGCACGAGCAGGACGGCCAGCCGATGCTGTCCACCCAGATGCTGAGCCAGCTGATCCGCTTCTACGGGGATTCCCTGCAGGGCTTCATGGGCAACTACCTGGAGCGCTCGATGCAGGTCTTCATGGACCAGCAGCAGCAGTTCCGCCAGCAAATGGGCGGGATGATCGGACAGACACCGTGGACCATGCTCAACCAACTGACCGAGCGCAACATGGAACTGTGGAAGGATTTCCAGCAGAACCTGGTCAGCGGACTGGGCAGCAACACCGCCGCGCCCCCGCCGCGTCCCCGCGATAGCCAGAAGCCGCGCTGACAGCCAGCCCCGGCGCTCAAGGAAAAACGGGCCTTGCGGCCCGTTTTCGTTTTTCACCTGGCAACTGGTTCAGCCTGTTGCCGCAGTTGCCCCGCCTTGCGCGCAATACTTCTGGCGGTACGCCATGGCCTTCGGCATCAGCGATTGCAGGTGCGCGATGCGCGACTCTTCGCTGGGGTGGGTGGACGCGAACTCCGGTGGCTTCTGGCCACCGCTCATCTGCGCCATGCGCTGCCACAGCGGCACCGCCTCCTGCGGGTCGAAACAGGCCGCCGCGGCCAACATCAGCCCCACTTCGTCGGCCTGCGATTCGTGGCCACGTGCATACGGCAGCGCGGAGGTCACGCCGTAAGCCTGGAACACCGCCTGCTGCATGCCCGGGTCCATGCCGCTGGCGGCACCGGCCATCTGCCCGATCTGCTCCAGCTTGCCGCGCGCCATGCGTTGCGCGCCGTGCCGCATCAGGGCGTGGGCGATCTCGTGGCCCATCACCACCGCCATGCCGTCCTGGTTCTGCGCCACCGGCACCAGCCCGGTGTACACGGCCATCTTGCCGCCCGGCAGGGCGAAGGCGTTGGCCTGCTCGGACTGGATCACGTTCACCGCCCAATCGAAGTTGGCGGCGAAGTTCTGCGGTGCCTGGCCGCGCTCGCTGGCAAGGTCCGCTTCCACTTCATCGACGCGCGAGATGAGTCGCTCGGCGATCGAGCGTATCTGCTTGGCGATATCGGAATTGGGATCGACCGGCTGCTCCTGGCTCAGGATTTCCTGGTAGGCCTGCAGGCCAAGCGCACTCTCGTCCTCGGCGCTCAGGCTCTTGTCGATCAACACCTTCTCGCCGGTGTACGGGTCGACCGTTCGGTTGGAGAAGTAGTAATAGCCGGCGTATCCCGCGAACAGGATCAGCACCCACCAGCGCATGCCACCGAAGCCAAGACCGCGACGCCGCGGCTGCTGGTTCTGGTTACCAAACGGATCACTACTCATTGCATGCTCCTGCGCTCGACGCGCGTATTGGGAAGACCACCACACCTGCCATCAAAGCTGCCGCACCACCCTGAACCCCACCCGCGCATTGGTCACGTCGATGCCGCCGGCGGTCCGCCACGCCGAACGTGTGTGCGTCGGTGCGCTTGCCCAAGACCCGCCGCGGTACATGCGGTTGCGGCACCCCGGGTTGATCCACGCGGCCCCCGTTGCCGGTGCCCGCCTGTACCCTTGGTGCCAGCAGTCCGCCACCCACTCGCTCACATTGCCGGCCATGTCGTGAAGGCCGTATGCATTCGCGGCCAGGCGGCCGACCGGGGCCGGCCCCCAGAAGCCATCGCCATAGCCGCGGAACGCGTTGCTCCAGGTTCTTCCCTGCGGGGAACGGTCCAGGGCACCGGTGAGATTCTCGCTGCCCGCGGGCGGCGCGCCCTCGCCCCACGGAAAGCGCGCGTTGCTGCCGGCGCGCAGTGCGTATTCGAATTCGGCCTCGCTGGGAAGCCGGTAGCTGGCGCCTGTCGCGTCCGACAGCCATGCGGCGTACGCCTCGGCGTCGCGCGCGGTGACGTGGACCACCGGCATGTCCGCGCTGGCCACGCGGCCATCGTAGGTGGATCGCCAGTCGATGCCGCTGCCGCGCACGAAATTTCCGCTGCGGGCGTCATAGGCCATCGAGTGACCGCGCTGGATTGCGCGAGGCTCGTAGCCGGTTGCCGCGATGAAACGGGCAAACTCGCCCACGCTGATCTCGTTGCGCGACATCGCGAAGCCGCGCTCCAGACGGACCACGTGCTGCGGCTGCTCGGCGGTGTTGGCCCCCTCTTCGCCGGACGGCGCGCCCATCAGGAAGGCCCCGTGCGGTACCACGACAAGCTGCGGGCCGCGGCTGCCGCTGGACAGGCCATCGGTGAACACCTGGCCGGGCCGGAACACACCGTAATGGGTGGCCAGGTCGATGCGTTCCCGCAGTTCGCGGGTGGACGGGTCCCCGCTCGGGGCAATTCGCAGCATCTCGGCGAGGCGCTCGCGCGCCGTGCGCAGGCCACCGGCATCGCCCAGCGCGATCAGGCCCTCGTCGCGCAGGCGGCGCACCTGCTCCTGGCGAATGATGGCGATGCGGCGGCGCGCCGCCGGAACCGTGCCCGCGTCCTGGCGCACGCGCGCCGCGTGCGCGAGCTCCACCTCTGACTGGTCGAAGTCGCCGCGCAGGGCTGCGGCTTCGGCGCGGCGGATCAACCCGCTCTCCACCGCGGCGATGCCCTGCTGCGCACGCGCCTGGCCGGGCCGCAACCCGAGCGCTGCACGGAACGCCGCCAGCGCGCCAACGCCATCTGCGCCGTAATTGCCGGCTTCGAGTGCAGCCTCGCCTTCGGCATTGCGGTCCCAGGCGCGTTCGCTGGCGTCGACGCGCTGCAGATACGCCAGCACGCCCGGCTCCTGCGGCCACAACTGGCGCAGTACGGCGGCGCGGCGCTGGGCGGCGCGCAAGGACTCGAGGTCGTCGTCGCCTGCGTCGAGGGCGGCATCGCCCTGGGCAATCAACGCATGGCGCGCATCGACCAAGCCTTGGGCGCTGGCTGCATCCCCGGCATCGAGCGCCTGCAGGGCGAGGAACAGCGGGATCGCGGAATCGGCGGTCTCGAACAGGTCGCCAGCCGCAAGCGCACGCTGCGCCTTGCCCCGGGCGGTGGTGGCATCGCCCGGGGCAACCACCACGGTCGGCAGTGACCAACTCAGCACCTGCGCCAGGGCGTCATCGCCGCTGATGCTGACGTTGCCCGCCCGCACCGACGCCACCGGCCTGGGTGCGGGCGGGGGCGGCTCCTGCGTGCATGCGGCCAGCGCCAACGACGCGGCGGCAAGTGCGGACCAGCCAGTGCGCAAACCCTGCTCCTGGGACGTGGGAGGCCCGAACTTAGGCTAAGTCACCCACCCCGGCAACTGCATAATGGGCGCATGACGCTCTGGATCGACTCCCCCGACGCACTGCGCGTGCGCACCGCCACGCTGCCGCCCGTGATCGGGCTGGACACCGAATTCATCCGCGAACGCACCTACTGGCCGCAGCTGGCACTGGTGCAGATCGCCCTGGGCGATGGCGATGACAGCGCCGACGCCGGCAACATCCTGCTGGTCGACCCGCTGGTACCCGGCATGGCCGAAGCACTGGTGCCGCTGCTCTGCCACCCATCGGTGCTGAAGGTGATGCACAGCGCGAGCGAGGACCTGATCGCGTTCCGCCATGCCTGCGGGGTATTGCCTGCACCCTTGTTCGATACCCAGATTGCCGCCGCGCTGACGGGTACCGGCGCCGGGATGGGCTACCAGAAGCTGGTGCAGGCAGTGACCGGCGTGGCCCTGGCCAAGGGCGAAACCCGCTCCGACTGGCTGCGCCGCCCGCTGTCGGACGCCCAACTCGAATATGCCGCCGACGACGTGCGCCACCTGCATGCGCTGCATCGTCACCTTGATGCCGCGCTGGAGGCGACGTCGCGCAGCAGCTGGCTGCAGGAAGACTGCGCGCGCCTGCTCGCCACCAGCGCCGAGGATGCCGAGCGTTGGCCGCACCTGTCGCTGCGCAGCGCGCAGTTCCTCGATCCAGACGGCCAGCGCCGGTTGCTGCGCCTGCTGCGTTGGCGCGACGCGTACGCGCGCCGCACCGACCGCCCGCGCAACTGGATCCTGGACAATGAACTCGCGGTGGCGATCGCTCGCGCGAACCCGGGCGACCTGCTTGGCCTGCAAACCGTCTTCGACGCTACTCCCAAGGCGCCACGCAGCCTGACCGAGGCGATCTTCGATGCGCTGGTCACCCCCCTGGCGGACGAGGCCGCAAGTCCATCCGTGAGAGGCGATGAACGCGACAAGACCCAGTTGCGCAAACTGCAGGACGCCGTGGCCCTGCGCACCAGCGAACTCGGCCTGTCCGACGGCATCCTTGCCTCGCGACGCCTGCTGGAGGGACTGCAGGATGGCGGCGGCTGGACCGGCGCCCTCGCCGGCTGGCGACGCCATGCCTTGGAGGCCCAACTCACGCCCCTGCTCGCGTCTGGCGGTACGGCGGCCGCCTCCGTATAATCCGGAGCGTTGTTTCCGTGGGGCGGTAGCTCAGCTGGGAGAGCGCCACGTTCGCATCGTGGAGGTCAGGGGT
>JAZKHR010000020.1:24582-31758 GCA_040385305.1 Pseudomonadota bacterium | reverse complement strand
TGGATAGAGCACCAGGCTACGAACTTGGGGGTCGGGAGTTCGAATCTCTCCGGGCGCACCAATCGCGAAAGGCCGATGGGAAACCATCGGCCTTTTTCTTGCCTGCTGGAAGCGGCGCCGCGTGCGAGCCTGATGCTGCATCAGCAGTGGATGTGGCGCGATTGCCGGCGCGTGCAGCAAGTGCCTGGTCATGCAGTATCCTCGCCGTTATTTGCCCGGGCGGGATTCCATCGTGCACGCAATGAGCGCCAATGAGGTTTTCCTGCTTGCGATGCTGGTGATCTTCAGCGTGCCCTTTGCCGTGTGGCGGCTCGCGCGAACCGATTACTGGGCGCCGCTGGTGGTGGTGCAGATCGTCGCGGGCATCCTGCTGGGTCCCGGCGTGCTTGGGCACTGGCTGCCCGACGTGCACGGGTTCATTTTTTCGCCGCAGACCATTCGCATGCTGGACGGCATCGCGCTGTGGGCCGTCATGCTGTTCGTGTGGATCGCGGGCGTCGAGCTCAACCTGGGCGAGGCGTGGGAGAACCGGCGCGAGAGCGCCGTCACCGCGGGCCTCGCGCTGGTCACGCCGCTGTTGGCCGGCTGCATGGCCGCCGCCCTGTTGTTGCAACTGCCAGGTTGGGTCGGTGCGAAGGCGTTGCCGTGGCAATTCGTCGCCGGCGTGGGCATGGCCTGCGCGGTGACCGCGCTGCCGATCCTCATCCTGCTGATGGAGAAACTGTCGATCCTGCGCGAGCCTCTCGGCCAGCGCATCCTTCGCTACGCGAGCCTCGACGACGTGGCGATCTGGGGCGTGCTGGCGGCGATCCTGATGGACTGGGAGCGAATGGGCCGGCAGGCGGCGTTCCTGGTCCTGTTCGCACTGGCGTGCGCGGGATTGCGCGTCCTGATGCGGCGGCTGGGCGAAGCGGATCGCTGGTACATCGGCCTGGTCTGGTTGCTGCTGTGCGCGCTGGGGGCGGACTGGGCCGGCTTGCACTTCATGGTCGGCGCCTTCCTGGCGGGCGTGGTGATGGATAGCCGTTGGTTCGACCAGGCCAAGATGGATCTCCTGCGCCATTTCGTCCTGCTGGTGATGATGCCGGTGTTCTTCCTCAGCACGGGCCTGAAGACCGCGTGGACGATGGGCGGCGTTTCCGTGTTGCTTGCGGCCGGGTTGTTGCTGGTGGCATCGGTGGCCGGCAAGCTGCTTGGCGTGCGCATCGCCGCCAGGGTGTTGGGCTGGGAGCCAGGCGAGGCCTCGATCATCGGCTGGCTGTTGCAGACCAAGGCGCTGATCATGATCATCTTCGCCAACGTGCTGCTGGACAAGGGGATCATCAGCGCCGCGATGTTCACCGCGCTGCTGTTGATGGCCGTGGCCAGCACCATGTTGACCATTCCACTGGTGGCGCCCCGCCTAGCGCGCGCGTCCCTGCTGCGCTCACGTTCCGCGTGAGGCTACACTGCAGCCATGCAGGAACCGGTGCGGGCGAAGAAGAAAAAGACCAAGGCGACCTCGATGGACATCGCCCATCGCGCCGGGGTGTCGCAGGCCACGGTCTCGCGCGTGTTGCGCGGCAGCCCCCTGGTCAACGCGGAGACCCGCAAGCGAGTCGAGGAAGCGGTCCGCGAGCTTAACTACAAGGTCGACCGCCACGCCTCCAGCCTGCGCACCCAGCGTGCAGGCACCCTGGCGCTGCTGCTGTTCGAGGACCCGACCCCGGACGATTCCCACATCAACCCGTTCTTCCTCGCCATGCTCGGCTCGATCACCCGCGCTTGCGCGCGCCACGGCCATGACCTGCTGGTCTCGTTCCAGCAATTGTCGGATGACTGGCACGCCGACTACGAGGACAGCATGAAGGCCGATGGCCTGATCCTGCTCGGCTACGGCGATTACCTGGCTTACGAAAGCAAACTCGCCCATTTGGTTGCGCAGGGCACCCATTTCGTCCGCTGGGGGCCTGTCCTGCAGGGCCAGCCGGGGATTTCCATCGGCTGCGACAACGCCGAGGGCGGGGCGCTGGCCGGGCGCCACCTGATCGAGCGCGGGCGCAAGAAGGTTGCGTTCCTGGGCGATGCGTCCACGCACTACCCGGAATTCTTCGCCCGCTACTGTGGCTGCGACGCCGCCTTGCGCGTTGCCGGCCTGCGCATGAACCCCGCGTTGCAGGTGGATGCGGACAGCACCGAGCAGGCGGGCCATGCCGCCGCCGAAACGTTGATCGCGCGCGGGCATGCCTTCGATGCGATCTTCGCCGCGAGTGACCTCATCGCGATAGGCGCCATGCGCGCCCTTGCCGAGCATGGCCTGCGCGTCCCGGACGACGTGGCGGTGGTCGGCTTCGACGGCACGCCGATGGCGCGCTTCGCCAATCCGCCGTTGACCACGGTGGTGCAGGACACTTCACGGGCCGGCGAGTTGCTGGTCGCGACCTTGTTGCAACTGGTGCGCGACCAGCCGGCGCAGAGCATCACCCTGACCCCGACGTTGCAGGTGCGCCGATCCAGCGGCGACTGATCCTGGTTACTGCGGCCGGCGCGCGCCGGCCATTGCCGCGTCCAGCGCGCTGCGCAGCCCGGCATCGGTGACAGCCGCATCCAGCAGGTACACCTGCACGCCATGCGCCGGGACGACGGCCTGCAGCGCGCCGCCCGCGGCGACCTCTATGCTGTTGCCGTCGAGTGCGGAACGCCAGGTGCCGGCCTGCAGCTTGTCGCGCACCACGAACGCCTGGGGCGTGTCGCCCTTGTTGAGCAGCACCAGCGCGGTCTGCCGGGCATCGCCATGCTGCAGCACGCGATAGAACGCCGCGCGGTCGCCCTTCAACTCCAGGTTGACCTGCAACCCGCGCTGCAGCGCCGGGGAAGCCGCACGCACCTGGGCGATGCGGGTCAGCGCGGCGCGGATCGGGTGGCGCCTGGCTTCGGCGATGCGTTCCACGCCGAAATAGTTGCGATTGCCTGCGTGCTCGGCGGTGCCGCGCTCGAAACCCATTTCAGAACCGTAATAGACCACCGGAATGCCGCGAGCGGTGAACAGCCAGTTGTGCGCATCGATGAAGCCCGAGTCGCTGGCGTCCATCCGTGGCATGTCGTGGTTGTCGTAGAACGTCATCAGCTCATACGGATTCGCATAGGGCCCGTCGGTGAGGTACAGGCGCTCGCCCAGCCGCTCGAAGTCCGCGCCCTGGCGCCCGAACACCTCGACCATGCGCTCCTTGAGCGGGAAATCGAGCACGCTGACCCCGCCATTGCGCGGCAGCGTGTGCGTGGCGATGGTGGCCGCGTCGTGGTCGAACGCCTCGGCGAACATGAAGAAGCCCGGTCGCTTGTCGCGGATGCGGTCGGCGAATGCTTTCCAGAATGCATGCGGCATCCACGGAATGGTGTCGATGCGGAAGGCGTCCGCGCCCTGGTCTATCCACTGCGAGTACGCAGCAACGAAGTATTCCAGTACCTCTGGGTTTTTCTCGTTGATGTCCGACAGTTGCGCCAGGCCGGGCGTGGTGTTGTACCAGCGATGCAGCGGGTTGCCCGCCGGGTCCAGCTTGGATGGATGCAGGTTCTGGTGGTCGGCTACCAGGATTCCCTCTCGGTCGAAGATCTCGCCGAACTTGGGTTGGTCCACTGGCATGGTGTAGGCGGGCGAGCCGTGGTTGGCGACGATGTCGAGCACGGTGAGCAGCCCGTGCTGGCGAAGGCCCGCGGCCAGGCCGGCGAAGTCGAGGCCTGCACTTGGCAGGTGCTCGTCGAGCTTGAAGAAGTTCACCCCCCAGTACCCGTGGTAGCCGGTCTTGCCGCGATCGGTGTGCATGCCGCCCCATTTGACCTGCTCACCGCCGGTGAACGCTTCATCCGGATTGTCGACGATGGGGGTCAGCCACAGCGCGCCGAAGCCCATGTCGCGGATGTAGGCGGCATGGTCGAGGATGCCCCTGAAATCACCGCCCAGGTAGCCGATGTTGTCTGTCCTGCCCGTTGGCGCACCCGGAGTGGGCCGGTCGAAGGTGCGGTTCGCACCGCCCTGGTTGCGTTGGTCGTTGGACGGGTCGCCGTTGACGAAGCGATCGGTGAGCACGAAGTAGATGGAATGTGCGGCGAATGGCTCCACGGTGCCGGCGTAGACCGGTGTCACCGCTGCAACGGGCGCGTCGGCCCGCTGCGTGGGCATTGCCGTGACACAGCCGGCGGCGGCGGCGGCGGATAGCGCAGCGATTGCGCCTGCAATCACGGCGGTGCGAATTCGCGCCTGCATCATGCCTGCCTCGCGCTTGGTGCGGTCGAATCGTATCCACGCTCCGTGACGCGCAGTACGCATAGGCCTGCCACGATCAGGCTGACCCCGCCGATGACCAGCGCGTAGATTGGCTGGGTGTCGAACAACAGCTTGAGCATGAGGCCAAGCAGGCTTGCGGCTACCAGCTGCGGGATCACGATGAAGAAATTGAAGATGCCCATGTACACGCCCATCTTGGCCGCGGGCAGGCTGTCCGACAGCAGCGCATAGGGCAGGGACAGGATCGAGGCCCAGGCAAAGCCGACGCCGACCATCGACAGCAACAGCCATTGCGGGTCGCGGATCCACAGCATCGACAGCAGGCCCAGGCCGCCCAGGGCGCAATTGATCAGGTGCGAGACGCGAAGGCCCCACGCGCGCACCATGTACGGGATCACGATGGCCGCCAGCGCCGCGAATCCGTTGTAAGCCGCGAACAGCACGCCCACCCAGTTCGCGCCTTCGTTGTACGCCGCCGAGCTGGTATCGCTGCTGCCGTAATGGACCTCGGTC
This sequence comes from Pseudomonadota bacterium, assembly GCA_040385305.1. GTDB lineage: Bacteria > Pseudomonadota > Gammaproteobacteria > Xanthomonadales > Xanthomonadaceae > Thermomonas. The sequence continues at coordinate 26,981 of JAZKHR010000020.1, read as the reverse complement.
ACGGCGGCGGTGGTGTAGATCCACATCGCGAAGAGCGCGAACCACGAAAAGAACTGGACCACGGCGAGCTTGCGCATGGTGGTCGGCATCGAATGCAAGTCATGCATGATGGTGGCGAGCATGCCCTGCGCACGCGTCATGCCGCTGATCACGACCAAGAGGCCGTATGCCGCGATGCCACCGGCCAGGACATACAGCTGCTTGTCCAGCCCGAACTGGCGGATCGCCAGCACGCCGCCAAGGCCGATCACCAGCCAGGCGATGCCGAGGGTATTGCGGTTGACAGGTTGCAGCGGTGGTTGCCGGTGCGCATCGCCGGGCTCGAAGTCATCGAACGAGGCCAGCTCCGCCGGCGAGTACTCTCGCGTACGCAACACGGTCCAGGCGATTGCCGCCAGCAGCACCACGCCGCCCGCGTAGAAGGCGTAGCGCACGGTGTCGGGCACCTGGCCGGGAGCGGCGGTGTTGGCCACGCCCGCCTTCTCCAGCAGGAACGGCAGCATGCTGGCGACCACCGAGCCGATGCCGATGAAGAAGCTCTGCATGGCGTAGCCGCTGGCACGTTGGCGCGGGGCCAGTTGGTCGCCGACGAAGGCGCGGAACGGCTCCATCGAAATGTTGATCGACGCGTCCAGCACCCACAGCATGCCCGCGGCGATCCACAGCGCCGGCACGTTTGGGAATGCGAACAACGCAAGCGAGGCCAGCACCGCACCCACCAGGAAATACGGCCGCCTGCGGCCAAGCCCGGTCCAGGTGCGATCCGAGAGGTAACCCACGATCGGCTGCACGATCAGCCCGGTCAGCGGCGCCGCGATCCACAGCATGGGGATGTCGTCCATGCTCGCGCCGAGCGTCTGGAAGATGCGGCTGACGTTGGCGTTCTGCAGCGCGAATCCGAACTGGATGCCGAGGAAGCCGAAGCACATGTTCCAGATTTGCCAGAACGACAATTGAGGTTTGGAAGCCATCGGATTTGCGTCCAGGGTTCGTCGTGGAGTCGGCGGAGTGTGCAGCAGCTGCAAGCGTTCAACGTGATGCAGCGCGGCATATTCGACGCTGTTTACGATGCCTGCGCATATGCAAACGTATTCAGCCGCGCCATCGGCCCCGATCGCGTCGATTGCGGTGATGGCGCGGCATAGTCGACGGGTTACGGGCAGCGATCGGGGCAGGAATGGGTGCGAGGCAGTGGTGGCGCGGCGCGGTGATCTACCAGATCTACCCGCGCAGTTTCCTTGACACGGACGGCGACGGCGTGGGCGACCTGCCGGGCATTGCCGGGCGCCTGGACCATGTCGGCTCGCTGGGCGTGGACGCGATCTGGATCTCGCCGTTCTTCAAGTCGCCGATGGCGGATTTCGGCTATGACATCGCGGATTTCCGCGCGGTCGATCCGATGTTCGGCACGCTGGAAGACTTCGATCGCATCCTCGAGAAGGCGCATGCGTTGGGATTGAAGGTGATGATCGACCAGGTGCTGAGCCATTGCTCGGTGGAGCACGCATGGTTCAAGGAGAGCCGTGCCAGCCGCGACAATGCCAAGGCGGACTGGTTCGTGTGGGCGGATGCAAAGCCGGACGGCTCACCGCCAAACAACTGGCTGTCGATTTTCGGTGGCGTGGCATGGACCTGGGAGCCGCGTCGCGGGCAGTACTACCTGCACAATTTCCTGTCCTCGCAGCCCGACCTCAATTTCCACAATCCCGACGTGCGTGCGGCGCAACTCGACAACCTGAAATTCTGGCTGGACCGCGGCGTGGATGGCTTTCGGCTCGACTCGATCAACTTCCCGTACCACGACGCCCAATTGCGCGACAACCCCGCCAAGCCGCCGGCACTGCGCACGGGCCGCGGCTTCAGCGCCGACAACCCGTATGCGTTCCAGTATCACTACTACAACAACACGCAGCCGGAAAACCTCGGCCTGCTCGAGGACGTGCGCGTGTTGCTCGATGCATATCCGGATGTTGGCGCGCTGGGGGAGATTTCTTCCGAGGATTCGCTGGCGACCACGGCTGAATACTGCAATGACCGCCGCCTGCACATGGGCTACAGCTTCGAGTTGCTGACCCAGGAGTCCAGTCCCGCTTTCATCAGGGCGACGGTGGAGGCGCTGGAGGAGCGCATGACCGAAGGTTGGCCGTGCTGGGCAATTTCGAACCACGACGTCCAGCGCGCGGTGACCCGTTGGGGTGGCCCCGATGCAGGCGAGGCCCTGGCGCGACAGCTGGTGGCACTGGTGTGCTCGTTGCGCGGCTCGGTCTGCCTGTACCAGGGCGAGGAACTCGGCCTCCCGGAGGCAGACGTGCCGTTCGAGGCGTTGCAGGACCCCTATGGCAAGGCGTTCTGGCCGAGCTTCAAGGGCCGCGACGGCTGCCGCACGCCGATGCCCTGGA
>JAZKHR010000020.1:0-24482 GCA_040385305.1 Pseudomonadota bacterium | reverse complement strand
GAGGTGTCGTGGCCCGCGCCAGGGGGCATCGAGATGATGGAGGCGCCCGGCGTCGACGCCGCCGCGTTGCGCGACGGCTGCTTGATCTTCCCACCGCGTGGCGCGGCGTACGCCACGCTGCAATGAACCCGGGGAGGTCAGCGAGGCGCAGCGGCGCCCTCGACCAGGCGCGCGATGAACGCATCATGGGACGGCATCTGGGTGACGCATGCCCCTATCACGCCGCGCACGTTGGCGAGAAAGTCGTTGATCCTTGCTTCGGGTTGCAGGTCGACCAGCGCGTTGTACCCGCGAGGCTGGACGCCTTGCCCATGCATCACCTGGACCCAGCTCATCTCGGCGAACATCTCGGTGTGCTCGCGAAACACCCTGCCATTGCTCTGGAACAGCGCCATCCTCTGCTGCAGCGAATCGGGCACCTCCATCGTCCGGCAATAATCCCAGAACGGAGAGTCGTCGCGCTGGGTGGCGTGGTAATGCACGATCAGGAAATCGCGGATCTTGATCGTCTCGAAATCGGAGTGCGCGTTGAATTCGTCGATGTCGGCCTGGTCGAAGCCGCCATGCGGGAAGAATGCGGTGAGGCGGGCGATCGCGGCCTGGATCAGGTGGATGCTGGTCGATTCCAGCGGCTCCATGAAGCCGCTGGACAGGCCGATCGCGACCACGTTGCGGTTCCAGGTCTTGTTGCGCTTGCCGGTGACGAAGCGCAGGGTGCGCGGCTCTGCCAAGGCTTCGCCATCCAGGTTTCCCATCAGGATGTTGGTCGCTTCGTCCTCGCTCATGAACTTGCTGCAGAACACGTGGCCGTTGCCGATCCGGTGTTGCAGGGGTATCCGCCATTGCCAGCCCGCGGTGTGCGCGGTGGAGCGGGTGTAAGGAGTGATGCCGTCCTTTGCGCTCTCGCAGGGGACCGCGATCGCGCGGTCGCAGGGCAGCCAGTGCGTCCAGTCCTCATAGCCGGTGTGCAGCGCCTGTTCGATCAGCAGGCCGCGGAAGCCGGAGCAGTCGATGAAGAGCTGGCCCGCGATCTTGCTCCCGTCCTCCAGGGTGATCGACTCGACGAAACCGTTCTCTCCATCCAGGCTGAATCCACTGACCTTGCCCTCGATGCGCTTGACCCCGCGCGCTTCCGCATACTCGCGCAGGAACCGCGCGTACAACCCGGCATCGAAGTGGAAGGCATACGCGATGTCGGCGAGCGGGGACGTGGGGCGATCGCGCATGGCAGGCATGAACCTGTTCTGCAGCGCCGCCACCGTGTTGATCGAATAGTCGTCGAGAGGCGCGGCCTTGCCCGCCTGCCGTTGCTTCAGCCAGTAGTGGTAGAAGGCGACCATGCCGAGGTCCTGGCCGATCTTGCCGAACCCGTGGAAGTAGGATTCGCCCTTGCGCCCCCAGTCCACGAACTGGATCCCCAGCTTGAAGCTGCCCTTGGTGCGACGGATGAAATCCCCTTCGTCGAGTTCCAGCGCGTTGTTGTAGAGCTTGATCATCGGGATGGTGCCTTCGCCGACGCCAACGGTGCCGATCTCCTCCGACTCCACCAGGGTGATGCTGTAGTCGCGGGTCAGCACCTTCGACAGGGCGGCGGCGGTCATCCAGCCGGCGGTACCGCCGCCGACGATCACGATTTCAGTAACTCGGGACTGGCTCATGTTGCGTGAGGGCTCCAGGATTCAGGCGGTTGTACGCGCAAAGTATGAGCGCGCGGGGCAGGTCGGATGCAAGTGGGCGTGGCTGGCGGCGAGCCTGCTGCTGGCTTCCGTGCCCGCGAACGCGGCGACAAGCGATTGCGACGGTGCAGCGGCGCGGGTCCTGCACCCGGTGGTCGAGGCGCGCACCGATGCGCGCGCCTATTGGCTGGACGCCAGTCACGTGCGCTGGCCCAAGCAGCGGAGCGATGCACGTTATCGCCTGCTCGCATCGAGCAGCGCAGGGCTCCGCATCGAACGCGGGAAGCCGGTGGGTGGTGCCGGGTATTCGGTTGCGTTGACGCCCGCGACGGAGCTGCCGGTTGGCGTGGCGGAACGCTTCCGGTTCGTTGGCGATGGCGCCACGCTGGCCCTGCCCCCCGCTGGGCGGGCCAAGCTGCCCGAGCTGTTGCGTGGCCAGCTGATGGTGGTGCAGGAAGATGCGCAGGGTCGAGTGCTTGATGCCACTTACCTGCAGCATCCCGGCGCCCTGGACGTGTTGTACGCACGGGCCGATGCCGACTCGGTGCCGCTGGGCGTGACGCTGCAGGACGGCGGGGCCGCGCTCAGCGTGTGGGCACCGACGGCCACCCGGGTTTCTGCATGCCTTTACCGCGATGGCATATCGGCGGCGGAACGCGAAGTCCCGCTGGTGCGCGATGCAGCCACCGGCACCTGGGGGAACCGCTTTGCCAGGGACCTGAGGGGCGGCTATTACGCCTATCTCGTGGATGTCTTCGTGGCCGGTGTCGGCATTGTCCGCAACCGCGTCACAGATCCCTACTCGATCAGCCTCACCACTGACTCCACGCGCAGCTACATCGCGAATCTCGACGATGCCGCCCTCAAGCCCGCTGGCTGGGATGATGCGCCGCGTCCTCGCGCGCTGGCCGCGAACACGGACATGTCGATCTACGAACTGCACGTGCGCGATTTCTCGATCGGCGACCCCAGCGTTCCGCCGGCGCAGCGCGGCAAGTACCTTGCCTTCGCCAATCGTGAAAGCAACGGGATGCGCCACTTGACGGCGCTCGCGCAGGCGGGCATCAGCGACATCCACCTGCTGCCCGTGTTCGACATCGCCACCATTCCCGAGGCGGGCTGCACAACGCCTGCGGTGCCGCAGGCCGCCGCGGATAGCGAGTTGCAGCAGGCAGCAGTGATGGTCGTTGCCGCGCGTGATTGCTTCAATTGGGGCTATGACCCCTTCCACTTCAATGCGCCCGAAGGCAGCTACGCCAGCGATGCAGCCGATGGCGCCGCGCGCATACGTGAGTTCCGCTCGATGGTGCAGGCGCTGCATGCGGCCGGCCTGCGCGTGGGCATGGACGTGGTCTACAACCACACCACCGCCTCCGGCCAGTCACCGCGGTCGGTGCTGGACCGCATCGTGCCGGGCTATTACCAGCGCCTGGACGCCGAGGGCAAGGTCGAGCGTTCAACCTGTTGCGACAACACGGCCACCGAGCACCGGATGATGGCGCGGCTGATGCGCGAATCAATCGCGCTGTGGGCACGGCATTACCGCATCGATTCGTTCCGATTCGACCTGATGGGCCACCAGCCGCGCGCCGCCATGCTGGATGTCCAGCGTACCGCCAACCAGGCAGCGGGGCGCAACGTGCCGCTGGTCGGCGAGGGCTGGAATTTTGGCGAAGTCGCCAACGGTGCGCGCTTCGCGCAGGCGTCGCAGGGCGTGTTGAACGGGACCGGCATCGCCACCTTCAGCGACCGTGCGCGCGACGCCCTGCGGGGCGGTGGCTGTTGCGACAGCGGCCCGGATCTCATGGCCCAGCAGGGCCTGCTCAACGGCCTGGGGTATGCGCCGAACGCAAGCTCGAACCGAAAGGCCACGCCCTCTGACTTGGCGCATGCCGCCGACCTCGCCCGCGCGGGCCTCGCGGGCACCCTGCGCGACTACCGCATGACGCTGGCGGATGGCCGTACCCTCCCGCTGTCCGCGCTGGATTACAAGGGCGTGCCGGCGGGCTATGCCAGCCAACCCGGGGAGGTCGTGAACTACGTCGAGAACCACGACAACCCCACCCTATGGGACATCAACGCACTGAAGCTGCCGCAGGACACCACCGCGGAGGAACGTGCGCGCGTGCAACTGCTGGGCGCGGCCTTCGTTGCCTTCAGCCAGGGCGTGGCGTATTTCCATGCAGGCACGGACGTGCTGCGCAGCAAGTCGCTGGATCGCAACAGCTTCGATTCCGGCGACTGGTTCAACCGGTTGGATTGGACCTACGAGGACAACGGCTTCGCTGCCGGGCTGCCACCGCGACAGGACAACGGCAAGGACTGGGAGCTGGTCGCGCCCGTGCTGCGCAACCCGGATGCGAAACCTTCGCCACGCGAGATCGCGTGGATGCGCGATGCGTTCCGCGACCTGCTGCGCATCCGCAGCAGCACCTCGCTGTTCCGCCTGCGCAGTGCCGATGAAGTGCAGCGCAGGTTGGCCTTCCGCAACGTGGGGCAAGGGCAGAATCCGTTGGTGATCGCCGGGCACCTGGATGGCGCCGGCATCGTCGGCCCGTTTCGCGAATTGCTGTATTTCATCAACGTCTCGCCGCATGCGCAGACGCTTGCCCTGCCGGGGGAAGCCGGCAAGGCGTATGCGCTGCATCCGCTGCAGGCCTCGCCGGAGGCGGCCGACCAGCGTGCCCGCGACGCGCGTTACGTCGCCGCCGCGGGGCGCTTCGATATCCCTGGCCGCACGGCCGTCGTGTTCGTGGTTCCGCAGGAGTGAATCGCATGCACCATGTGTTGAAGGTTGTCCTGCTCGCCGTTGCTTGCCTTGCACCCGCCGCGCAGGCAGCAACCGTGGCCAGTGCGTCGTCGCCGGATGGGAGGTTGAGGGTCGAGCTCGACCTCAATGGCGAGGGGCGGCTCGCGTACCGCATCGCGCGGAAAGGCCAGCCCTTGGTGGCTGATTCCCGGCTCGGCCTGATTTTCGCCGACGACCGCCAGCTCCTGCGCAACCTCAAGCTGGACGCACAGGCTGCGCGCAGTTTCGATGAAACCTGGGAGCAGCCGTGGGGAGAGCGCCGCTTCGTGCGGAACCGTTACAACGAACTGCGGGCGAGCTTCATCGAAAGCGACCGGGACCACCGGCGTTTTGATGTGGTGTTCCGCGTGTACGACGACGGCGTCGGCTTCCGTTATGAAGTGCCGAAACAGCCTGCACTCGGGCAGGTGCGTATCCAGCAGGAACTGACCGAGTTCGTCATCGCCCGCCCGGCGACCGCGTGGTGGATCCCGGCCCTCGAATGGAACCGCGAGGAGTACCTGTACCACCGCACGCCACTGCAGGAAGTGGGGGTGGCGCAGACGCCGATCACCCTGCGCACCGACGACGGCGTGCATGTCAGCATCCACGAGGCCGCACTGGTGGACTACGCGGGCATGAACCTGATGCGCGGCGAAGGCGGCAAGTTGCGTGCGTTGCTGACGCCCGGTACTGGCGGTGCGCCGGTCGTGCGCCGCACGCCGTTCAGCACGCCGTGGCGCACGGTCCAGGTCGCTGATCGCGCCGGCGGGCTGGTTGAATCCAGCCTGATCCTCAACCTCAACGAACCCAACAAGCTGGGTGACGTGAGCTGGGTCAAGCCGCACAAGTACGTCGGCGTCTGGTGGTCACTGCACCTGGACAAGGAAACCTGGGCCACTGGGAAGAGGCACGGCGCGACCACGGAGAACACCCGCCGCTACATCGACTTCGCCGCCGCCAACGGATTCCGGGGTGTGCTGGTCGAAGGCTGGAACCCGGGCTGGGACGGCGACTGGTTCGCCAATGGCTGGGACTTCGACTTCCGCAAGCCCACCCCGGACTACGACCTGCAGGGACTGGCCGCCTACGCGAAGGCGAAGGGCGTTCACCTGGTTGGCCACCACGAGACCGGCTGCGCAGTCAGCCACTACGAGCGGCAGATGGGCGAGGCTTTCGCGATGTTTCGCGAGCTGGGCATCGATGCAGTCAAGACCGGCTATGTCTGCGATGCAGGACAGATCGAGCGCCAGGACATGGCCAAGGGTCCCGTGCTGCGCGAATGGCACGAAGGTCAATGGATGAGCGGCCACCACTTGCGCGTGCTGGAGGCAGCCGCGAAGCATCAGGTTGCGATCAATGCCCACGAGCCGATCAAGGACACCGGCCTGCGCCGCACGTATCCGAACTGGATCTCGCGCGAGGGCGCGCGCGGGCAGGAATTCAACGCCTGGGGCGACCCGCCCAATCCACCGGAACACGAGGTCACCCTGGTGTTCACCCGCATGCTGGCGGGGCCGATGGATTACACGCCGGGCGTGGTCAGCCTGACGGGCAAGAACGGCCTTGAACTGCAGAGCACGCTGGCACGGCAACTCGCGCTCTACGTCGCGTTGTACAGTCCGATCCAGATGGCGGCGGACCTTCCCGAGCACTACGCCGAGCACCCGGATGCATTCCAGTTCATCAAGGACGTTGCGGTGGACTGGGACGAGAGCCGCGTGCTCGCCGGCGAGGTGGGCGAGTACGTCGCAATCGCGCGCAAGCAGCGCGGCAGCCCACAGTGGTTCATTGGCGCCATCAACGACCGCAACCCGCGCGAAGTTCCGCTACGGCTGGATTTCCTGGATCCAGGCAAGCGGTACCGCGCGGAGATCTACCGCGATGGCGCGGGGGCCGACTGGAAGGGTGCGGCGCGATTCCGCTTCCTGCGCGAGGCCCGCGAGGTACGCCGCGGCGACGCGATGACGCTCTGGCTGGCCGGTGGCGGTGGCGCCGCCATCCGTTTCGTTCTGCTGGAGCAATGACAGGCGATGTTCCGCCCCGATCCCGTCATCCAGCGCATTTCGCTCGGGCCGTCCACGGTCTGCGTGATCGACGACGCGCTGCTTGAGCCCGAGCGTTGGGTGGCGCAGGCCGAGGCTAGGATCGATGCGTTCGCCGAGGCGCCTTACAACGCCTTTCCCGGCATCGAGATGCGCGTGCCCCCGCCCATCAGCAGCGCGTTGGCGGAGTACTTCGACCGCTACCTGCGCCGGGATTTCGGCGTCCGGCGCACCCTGCGCCAGCATGCCAAGCTGGCCATGGTGACGCGCTCCGAAGGCGCGCTGGAACCACTGCAGACCATCCCGCACATCGACCAGTTGAGTGTCGCCGCGGGCGAGTGCGTCATCGCATCGGTGCTCTACCTGTTCGCAGACGACGCACTGGGCGGCACCAGCTTCTTCACTCCCCGCGTCGACCAGCAACGCTTGCATGACCTCATCAAGGCAGCCTCGGAACTGGACGCGACGACCTTCGCGTCCAGGTACGGCGTGGCTCGGGGTTATTGCGCGGATTCGACGGCCTGGTTCGAGCGCGTGCTGACCGTACCGCCGCGCTGGAACCGCCTCATCGTCTACTCCGGCACTGTGTTCCACAGTGGCGACATCCGTCATCCGCAGAGACTCAATGCGGATCCACGCAGCGGCCGCCTGACCCTGAATGCGTTCCTGACGTGCCGCCGGCAACTCATGGCCTGACGCCATGGCCGACTGCCGCATGACACGGCGCGCGTGCTCGAAGAATCGAGCCGCTGGCGCTTGTTGCGGTGCGACATATCAGGCGTGGTTGGTGCACATCGTCGCTGAGACGCCCGATTCGAGCTCACCCGCGCACGCCTGAAAGCAAGCTGCCATGCGCTGCGCGGCCTTGAATTAACGAAATCGTCATGAATACGTATGCAGCCCGGCGTCGCCGGGAATGACCACGACTACTATCAGCCCGGTTCAAGCATGGCGATCAGGCCATGTGCGTGCAGCGGATCGAACGACAACGATCGTTCGACCACTCAATCGATCGTCGGAGGGGATAATGGTGCAGTTGAAGCGAAACGTACTGAGCGTGGCCCTGGGTTCGGCCATGATGTTGTTGGCGGCACAGGCGCACGCGCAGGCGGTGCCAACGGCCGAGCAGACCGAGGAAGAAGCGGCTGCTGCGCGGAAAAAGAAAGCCGACGACGCCAAGGACCTGGACAGGATCACCGTCACCGGCATCCGTGGCGCGATCGAACGCGCCATCGACGTCAAGCAGGAAGCCGCCAACATCGTCGAGGTGGTCACGGCCGAGGACATCGGCAAGCTGCCCGACATGTCCATCGCCGACTCGCTGGCCCGCCTGCCGGGGCTCACCGCCCAGCGCGTGCGCGGCCGCGCCACCGACATCAACATCCGCGGGCTCTCCGGGGATTTCCACACCACCACGCTCAACGGCCGCCAGCAGGTGAGCATGGGCGTGAACCGCGGGGTCGAGTTCGACCAGTACCCGTCGGAGTTGTTGCAGCAGGTGGTGGTCGCCAAGACCCCGAAGGCATCGATGATCGGCCAGGGCCTGACCGGCACCATCGACCTGCAGACCATCCGCCCGCTGGACCGGACCGAGCGAGTGGTTGCCATGAACCTGCGCGGCGACCGCAACCGGCTGGAGGATTCCGAGCTGGACGGCGTGCGCGGCAGCATCAGCTACATCGACCAGAACGACGCCGGCACCCTGGGCATTGCCATGGGCTACGCCTACCAGGACTCCCCCGGCCAGTCCAACTCGTTCCGCGCATGGGGCTACGAGCCGAACGGCCTGATCTCCGGTTCCACCATCCAGAGCCGGATCACCGATTCGATCCGCAAGGGCTTCAACACCACGCTCGAATACAAGCCCAGCGATGACCATCGCGGCGCGTTCGACGTCTATTACTCCCGCTTCGACGTCGAGACGCGGCAGCGCGGCATCGAGATCGGCCTGGGCTGCTGCGGCGGCTACCTGGGCGGCACCCTGGTGAGCTACGACCCGACCACCCGTGCATCCAAGTGGAGTGGTTCCACCCCGGTGTTCCGCACCGACGTGTACGCGAATGAAGACGAGCTGCTGTCGTTCGGCTGGAACCACGAGTGGCGCATGAGCGACGCCTGGACAGCCACGTTCGACCTCAGTCGTTCCACCGCGGACCGCGAAGGCAGCAACTTCGAAAGCAATGCCGGCTTCGCCCCGGGCACCACCAGCACGCTGGACATCGCCTTCAATCCGGCTGGCTATTACGACATGTCGTATGGCCGGCAGTTCAACGACCCCTCCGTGTTGCTGCTGCGCGACATAGGTGGGTGGGGCGGCGACGGCTTCGACAAGCCCTACACCACCGAGGATTCGTTGAACCAGGTGCGGATGGAGCTGGAGCGGACGTTCGATTCCTCGTGGATCAGCAGCATCGGCTTCGGGCTGGACTACACCGCTCGCGAGAAGGAGCGCTTCGCCACCGAGAATCGGCTGTGCATCAACTCCTGCTCGCTCAGCAACCAGTCGGCGCCGTACCCGACGGGCGGCGACTACGCCTTCGGGTTCTTCGGCATTCCGTTCCTTCCCACGTTCGACCGGAACAGTGCGAAATACGCATCGCTCAGCCGCGATGGCGACTTCGGTGGTGCGCGCAAAAGCTTTGGCGTGGAGGAGAACCTGACCACGGCGTACATCCAGGCGAACCTGATGGGCGACATGGGCAGCGTCCCGGTGCGCGGCAACATCGGCGTGCAGGTGGTACGCGCGGACCAGACCGGTTTTGGCCGGGTGACCTATTCGGGCAACAACCTCGGTGACCCGTTCAGCGTGAACTCGAGCTACACCGAAGTCCTGCCGAGCATGAACCTGATCTTCGAGCTTCCCAACGAGCAGATCATCCGCACCGGCATCGCGCGGCAGGCGGCGCGTCCGCGCATGGACGACTTGTCCGCCGGGTTTGGCTATGGCGTCAACCGCACCCCGGCGGGCGGTGGTGGCCCGCGCTTCGAAGCCGGCGGCGGCAATCCCACGCTGAAGCCGTGGATCGCCAATGCGTTCGACATTTCCTACGAGAAGTATTTCGGCGGCAAGGGTTATCTCGCCGCGGCGTACTTCTACAAGGACCTGAAGAACTACATCGCGCGCCAGCCGGTTGCCTATGACTTCACCGGACTGCCGCTACCCAGCGACGTGCAGATTCGTCCTGCGTCCAACATCGGTGTCTACACCCGCCCGGTCAATGGAAAGGGTGGTTCCATGTCGGGCTACGAATTGTCCGCATCCATCCCGTTTGACCTGTTCTGGGAACCGCTGGAGGGTTTCGGAGCCCAGGCGAGCTACACCGACACCCGCAGCAGCATCGATCCGTCGTTGCTGGGGCTGAGCTCGATCCCCGGCTTCTCCCGCTATACCTCCAACCTGACCCTGTACTGGGAGCGGTTCGGCTGGGGCGTGCGGGCCACCCAGCGCACGCGTTCGACCTACATCGGCGAAGGCATCAACGTGTTCCTGGACCCCGAATACCCCACCATCCTCTCCGAGAAGATCGTGGACTTCCAGGTCAGCTATACGGTGCAGTCCGGCATGTTCAAGGACCTGGGCTTCCTGTTCCAGGCCGCCAACCTCACCGACGAACCGTTCAAGTCCTCGTTCAATAATGATCCGATGCGCCCGGAGCGGTTCGAGGACTATGGCAACAACCTCCTGCTGGGCATCAGCTACAAGTTCTGACCCAGCCTTGGATGCAATGATGTGACCACCGCCCCTGCCTGGCCGATTCAGGCAGGGGCTTTTTTTTTCCGCGCGGGTCGAGGTGTCGGATGGAAGGCAACACGATGCAACTGGCGGTTTTCCTCGGCCTGACCGCGCTGGTGGCGCTTGCCACCTGGTGGAAGGTCGGGCGCGCTGCCCACAGCAGCAATTCCACCGAGGATTTCTTCCTTGCCGGCAAGCACCTGTCGTGGCCGTTCATCGCCGGCAGCTTGTTGCTGACCAACATCAGCGCCGAGCAGATCGTGGGCATGAACGGGGCCCAGAACATGCTGCAGGTGTGGTGGGAATTCGGCGCCGCCGCCGGCCTGCTGGTGCTGGCCTGGGTGCTGGTGCCGATGTACTACAAGTACAACTGCACGACCACCACCGAATTGCTGGAGAAGCGCCTGAAGAATGGCGCCAGCCTGCGCCGCACGGTATCGGTGCTGTTCCTGCTGGGCTACATGTTCATCCTGCTGCCGATGGTGCTGTACACCGGCGCGCGCTTCATGAAGTCGATGTTCGAGCCGGACATGTCGATCATGACCATCTCGATCCTGTTCGCGCTTGCGGGCCTTGCCTACGCGGCACTCGGAGGGCTACGCGGCATCGCGATCTCCGACACCTACATGGGCGTGGTGCTGCTGGTGATGGGCGGCCTTGTCACGTACTTCGCGCTGGAGCGGATCGGCTGGGATTTCTCGGGGATTCCCCGGGAACGGTTGACCCCGTGGGGCGGACCGGACTCCGACATCCCGTGGCCCACGCTGCTCACCGGCATGGTGTTCGCCCACATCTTCTACTGGGGCACCAACATGCTGATCGCCCAGCGCGCGCTGGCGGCGAAGGACGTGCGGGAAGCGCAGAAAGGCATCTATGCCGCGGCGCTGATGAAGTTCCTGACCCCGTTCATCGTGATCCTGCCGGGCATCATCGCCTTCAAGCTGTATGGCGACATCGACGACAACGCCTATGGCCGCTTGGTCGCCGACGTGCTGCCGCCGTGGCTGGCGGGCGCCTTCGCCGCGGCCATCACCGGCGCCGTGCTCTCGAGTTACAACGCCGGGCTCAACTCGGCCGCGGCGCTGTACACGGTCGACCTGCACCTGCCGATGTTCAACCCGAAGGCGGACGGCAAGCGCATCGGCCAACGCGTGCAACTTGTGTTCATGCTGGTCTCGCTGGCGATGGTGCCGGTGTACTCGAATGCCAAGAGCATCATCGGCACCCTGCAGCAATTGAACGGGCTGTATTCAATGCCGGTGCTGGCGTCCTTCATCGTCGCCATCTTCGTGCGCGGCGCGAACGCGACGGCGATCCGCATCGCGCTGGTGTTCGGGGTTGCGCTCTATGCCGTCTTTACCTTCGCCTGGACGCCGCTGCACTACCTGCACCTGATGTTCATCACGCTGGTGGCGACCATCCTGGTCGCGATCGTCTTGAGCCGCTTGATGGGCGGCGCCGACGAAGTGGTCGCGAAGACGGCCTGATCAGCGCAGGGCGGCGGCCTGGCGGGCAAGGGTGCCGACGCGCTCCCAGTCGCGCGCCTTGAGTGCATCCGACGGCACCATCCAGGAGCCGCCCACGCAGGCGACGTTGGGTTGTGCCAGGTAGCCCGGCGCCTTCGCTGCGTCGATGCCGCCGGTTGGGCAGAAGCGCACCTGCGCGAACGGTCCGGCAAAGCCGCGCAATGCTGCAATGCCGCCGCTGGATTCGGCCGGGAAGAACTTGAAGCGCTGCCAGCCATGCTCGAGCCCGCGCATGAGTTCGCTGGCCGTGGCAATGCCGGGGATCAGGGGAATCGCGGCGTTGGTGGCATCGCGGTAGAGCGCGTCGGTGGCGCCGGGCGAGATCGCGAAACGCGCACCTGCCTCGATGACCGCATCCAGATCCCGTTGTGTCAGCACGGTACCGGCGCCGACGCAGGCGTCCGGCAATTCGCGCGCGATCTGGGCGATGGCGTCCAGCGCGCAGGTGGTGCGCAAGGTGATTTCCAGCACCGGCAGGCCATTGCTGGCCAAGGCACGCGCCAACGGCAATGCATCGCGGAGGTGTTCGATGGTCAGCACCGGGATCACCGGGGCCAGCGCGAACACGGCATCGACGCGGTTGTTGTGATGAGCAGTGTCGTGGCGTCCGGTGTCGATCATGACTGGCTCACAGGGCGGAAGCGCGCAGCGCGGTGGCGGCCCCGAGCAGGCCCGGGTGCGGATGGGTGATGACGTGGATCGGCACGGATTCCAGCAGCGCGGCCATCCGCCCCTTGGCCAGGAAACGCTCGCGGAACGCGCTGCTGCGCAGGAACGGGACGAAGCGCGGGACGATGCCGCCGGCGATCACCACGGTGCGCGCGCCATGCACCAGCGCGCAGTCGCCCGCCACGCTGCCCAGCACCGCGCAAAACCGCGCGAGGGTGCGCCGCGCAGCGGCGTCATGGCCTTCCAGCGCAGCGGCGACGATTTCGGCGGGATCGCGCAGGGTGGGGCGCAGCAACGATGCCTCTCCGGGCGAAGGCACCTGCGAGGGCAGCACCGCGCTGGCGCCGCGCAGCACCGCATCGATCTCCGACAGGCCCTTGCCGCACAGCAGGCGCTCGGTGGAGGTGCGGCCATGCTGCGCCGTGAGCCAGGTGGCAATGGCGCGTTCCTCGTCGCCGACCGGGGCGAAGGTGACGTGGCCGCCTTCGGTCTCCACCGCATGCCAGCCGTGCGCATCCGATCCCACCAGCAGGGCGACGCCGAGGCCAGTGCCGGGGCCAAGCACGCTGATCGGGCCGCGCAGCGGCGCGGCAGGATCGCCATGCAGGGTGAGCAGGTGTTCGCGCGGCAAGGCGGGAATGGCCCATGCGACGGCGCCGAAATCGTTGAGCATGCGCAGTTCGTCGAGGCCGAGCGTGCGTTGCAGTTCGCTGCGGCTGAACGACCACGCGCGATTGGTCAGGCGGATCTCGTCCTGGCCGACCGGGCAGGCCACCGCCAATGCGGCATGCCGCGGACGCGCGCCAACGCTGGCGAGGTAGTGCTCGATCGCGTGCTGCATGCTGGCGAAGTCGGCGTTTGGCAGCGACTGCGACTGCAGCAACTCCACGTTGGGCGCGGCCAGGTCGGTCAGCGCGAAGCGTGCGTTCGTGCCGCCGATGTCGCCGACCAACGCCAGCGCACCCATGCTCATGCGTCGTTGCCCAGCGGATCGGCGTCCACCGCGTTTTCGGCCTGCACCTGCGCAACCATCGTTCGCCTGTCCGGTGCACGCTCGCCTGGCGTCTCCTCGTGCAAGAACAGGGAGCAGGCGCCCTGCTCGGCGGGACCCACTTGCCTGCGCATCACTGCGAACAATTCGCGGCCATGCCCCGCATGGTTACCCGCCACCGCCACCGACGCCGGCGCGCGTGCCTGCCAGGTGTCGATATCAACCAGCGCGTCCATGCTGCCGGCCTCGGCGTCGATGCGGACCACGTCGCCCTCGCGCAGCAGGGACAGCGCGCCATGGTCGGCGGCTTCCGGGGTCACGTGGATTGCAGCGAGTACCTTGCCGGAGGCGCCGGACATGCGGCCGTCGGTCAGCAGGGCCACGCGCTGGCCGCGATCCTGCAATGCCGCGAGCGTTGGCGTGAGCTTGTGCAGTTCCGGCATGCCGTTGGCCCGCGGCCCTTGCCCGCGCACCACTGCGACGAAATCACCGGCCAACGCGTCGGCCTTGAAGGCATCCAGCATCGCGTCCTGCGATTCGAAGATGCGCGCTGGCGCCTCGATGGAGCGAAACTCCTGGGCCACTGCGGAAATCTTCACCACCGCGCGGCCGAGGTTGCCCCGCAGTCGCCGGAGGCCGCCTTCGCGGTCAAAGGGACTGGCCACGCCACGCACCACCGAATCGTCCTTCGATTGCAGCGGTGCCTCGCGCCAACGCAGGGACAGGTCATCCAGGTACGGCTCCATCGCCTGCCGGCGCAGGTCGCCTCCGTGCACGCACGCGAGGTCCGGGTGCAGCAGGCCGCCATCGATCAGTTCGCGGATGACCAGGCCCAGCCCGCCCGCGGCCTGGAAATGGTTCACGTCGGCGGAACCGTTCGGGTAGATCCGCGCGAGTAATGGGGTGGCTCTGGAAAGTTCGTCCAGGTCGTCCCAGTCGATCAGCAATCCGGCGGCGCGGGCAATCGCGACCAGATGCAGCGCATGGTTGGTGGAGCCGCCGGTGGCGGCCAGCCCGACCATCGCATTGACGATGGCTTTCTCGTCGATGGTGCGCGCCAGCGGGCGGTAATCGTCACCCAGCGCGGTGACGCGCAGGACCTGTTCGGTGGCGGCCACGGTCAATGCGTCGCGAAGCGGGGTGCCCGGGTTGACGAAGGCACTGCCCGGCATGTGCAGGCCCATCACTTCCATCAGCATCTGGTTGGAGTTGGCGGTGCCGTAGAACGTGCAGGTCCCGGGGCTGTGGTAGGAGGCGGCTTCGGCTTCGAGCAGTTCCTCGCGCGTGGCCTGGCCCAGCGCGTAACGCTGGCGGACCTCTGCCTTCTGCTTGTTGGGGAGGCCGGAGGGCATCGGCCCCGCGGGCACGAACAGCACCGGCAGGTGGCCAAAGCTCAATGCGCCGATCAGCAGCCCAGGCACGATCTTGTCGCACACGCCGAGGCACAGCACCGCATCGAACATCTCATGCGACAGCGAGACCGCGGTGGACATCGCGATCACGTCGCGCGAGAACAGCGAGAGCTCCATGCCTGCGCGGCCCTGGGTCACGCCATCGCACATCGCCGGCACGCCGCCGGCGACCTGAGCGCTGCCGCCGGCGTTGCGCGCGGCCATGCGGATCAGCACCGGGTAATGCTCCATCGGCTGGTGCGCGCTGAGCATGTCGTTGAACGAGGTGACGATGCCGATGTTGCCCCCGCTGCCGTTGCGCAACTGCGCCTTGTCCGCGCCCGCGGCGGCGAAGCCGTGGGCCAGGTTGCCGCAGCCGAGGTCGCGGCGGGCCGGGACGGACGCGCGCGCCGCGTCCATGCGCGCCAGGTAATCGCCGCGCAGGCGCTGGCTGCGCTCGGCGATGCGCGCGGTCACGCGTTCGACCACGGGGTGCAGGGTCGTCAAGGTCAGGGGCTCCAGTGGACCTGCAGGCGATGGTCGCGCGCATGCAGCAGCGCGGCAACCGGAAGACTGCCAGTGGTGTGCTGGTGCTGGGCATGGCGCAGCACCCGGCGTTTGTCCTCGCCGGTCACCACCAGGTGGATACGGCGGGCGCGCAGCAGGCGCGGCAGGGTCAGGCTGATGCGGGCGAACGGAGCTTCCGGCGGCAACGGATGGGGCAGGGTAGCGATGGCATCGAGGCCGCTGTCCATCGCCAGCCCGTCGCCCAGGTTCGCCGCGCCCGGGAACAGCGAGGCGAAATGGCCGTCCGCGCCCATGCCCAGGAGCACGGCATCGAACGGCTGGGGATTCAGCGCCAGCAGCGAGCGCGACTGCTTGAGCGAGGCTGCGACATCGCCATCCTCGCGGGTGAGGCTGGTGACCACGATGCCGTTGCTGCCCACGAACGCACCGCGCAATGCCTGCAGGTTGCAGGCCGGATGCCCGTGCGGCACGCAGCGTTCGTCGGTGGGCACGGCGGTGACGTTGCCTGCAGCGGCGGACGCTTTGATCCGCGCATAGATCGGCAGCGGCGTGCGTCCACCGGCCAGGGCCAGCCAGGCAATGCCGCGTTCGCGCACGGCTTTCGCGCAGGCTTCCTGCAGGTCGTCGGCGACATGCGCAACGAGCGCATCGAGGCTGGCGTAGTCGTGCTCGATCCAGGCCATCGGCAAACTCACTCGCGCCAGCCGTGGCCGTGGCGTTCCGTCAGCGACACCGCGGTGCTGGGTCCCCAGGTACCAGCGGGGTAGGGCCTTGGGGCCATGCCCGCGGCGCGCCAGCCATCGAGGATCGCGTCTACCCATTGCCAGGCCGACTCGGTCTCGTCGCGGCGCACGAACAGGGTGCCGTTGCCCTCGATTGCATCCAGGTACAGGCGCTCATAGGCCAGGCGGCGACGCGAGTGCGCGAATTCTTCGTGGAAGTCCAGGTCCAGCGACACCGGCGACAGGCGCAGTCCATGGCGGTCCAGCCCGGGCGTCTTGCTCATCAGCTGCAGTTCGATGCGCTCCTCCGGCTGCAGGCGGATCAACAGGCCATTCGGCTGCATGTCGGCCCCGGTGCGGCCGCCGAAGATGGAGTGCGGGACCTTGCGGAACTGCAGGTAGATCTCGGTGCAGCGCGACGGCAGGCGCTTGCCGGTGCGCAGGTAGAACGGCACGCCCGACCAGCGCCAGTTGTCCACGTGGGCCCGCAGGGCAACGAAGGTTTCGGTATGGCTGGCGCGGCCAAGTTCATCGACGTAGCCCGGCACCGCGAGACCGTCGATCGCGCCGGCCGCGTATTGACCGGCTACCGACTCCGCGACCACCTGCTCCCGCCCGATCGGGCGCAGCGACCGCAGTACCTTGATCTTCTCGTTGCGCACCGCGGCCGGGTCGAACCTGGCCGGTGGCTCCATCGCCACCAGGCACAGCAGCTGCAGCAGGTGGTTCTGCAGCATGTCGCGCATGGCGCCGGAGTCGTCGTAGTAGTCGCCCCGACCTTCCACGCCCACGGTTTCGGCCACGGTGATCTGCACCTGCTCGATGTGGCGGGCATTCCACAGCGGCTCGAACATGGCGTTGCCGAAACGCAGCGCGATGAGGTTCTGCACGCCCTCCTTGCCGAGGTAATGGTCCACCCGGTACACGCGCTCTTCGTCGAAGACCTCGGCCACGCCATCGTTGATGGCCTCGGCGCTGGCCAGGTCCTTGCCGATCGGTTTTTCCAGCATGACGCGGGTGCCGGCGCCTGCAGCGCCATGCCGCCCCAGCGCGCGGCAGGCGGGCACGTAGAAGCGCGGCGCTGTGCTGAGGTGGTAGAGCACGTCGCCCGTGCGCAGCTCGGACACCCGCTCCGCGAGTGCCTGCATCGATGCGTCGTCATCCACGCCGGCGGGGAGGTAGTCGAGCCGCTCCAGCAATCCGCGCAACACACCGTCATCGTGCTCGCCGCGCGGGATGCGCTTGCCGATGGCATCGGCGACGGTCGCGGCAAAGGCGTCACGGTCCATTTCACCGCGCGCGGTACCGAGGATGCGCAGGCTCGCCGGGAGCAGGCCCTCCGCCTGCAGGCTGTAAAGCGACGGCAGCAGCATGCGTTGGGCAAGATCGCCGGTGGCACCGAAGATGGTGAGCAGCGAGGCGGGCGCGGGGGGCGTCAAGCGGAATGTCCGGACCGAGGGTGTGCCCGTAGCTTAATACGCGCTGCCGATGGGCGTGGGTGGATTCGATTGCATGCACCGGGATGCCGCGCTAGAGCGCTTGGTTCAGCAATACGGATAGGTATGTGTGGCGCCGGGCGCTAGAATCGAGTTTTTACTCCAGAGCCGTTTCGATGACCCGTCCATCCTCGCTGGATCGCGAGCAACTGCTGGCCTGCGCCCGCGGCGAACTGTTCGGCCCGGGCAATGCACGCCTGCCCGCCCCGCCGATGCTGATGTTCGACCGCATCACCCATATCAGCGAAGAAGGCGGCGCCAACGGCAAGGGCGTCATCCGCGCCGAGCTCGACATCACCCCGGACCTCTGGTTCTTCGCTTGCCACTTCGAGGGCGACCCGGTGATGCCCGGCTGCCTGGGGGTAGACGCCATGTGGCAACTCGCTGGCTTCTTCCTGCCCTGGCTGGGCGAGCCCGGGCGCGGCCGCGCACTTGGCGTAGGCGAGGTCAAGTTCACCGGCCAGGTGTTGCCGGAAGCAAAGCTGGTGACCTACGAGATCGACATACGTCGGGTGCTGCGCGGCAAGCTGCGGATGGTGATTGCCGACGGGCGTACGTCCGTCGATGGGCGGGAAATCTACGTGGCCAAGGACCTGCGGGTCGGCCTGTTCGGCAGCACGGAGGGATTTTGAGCATGGAAGCCACAAGCAAGCGCCGCGTCGTCGTCACCGGCTTCGGCATCACCTCGTGCCTCGGCAATGATGCGGCCAGCGTAAGCGAGTCGCTGCGCGCAGGCCGCGCGGGGATCCGGCACATGCCGGAGTACGCGGAACTTGGCCTGCGCAGCCAGGTCGCGGGCGTGCCGGAGATCGACCTCGAAGCCAACATCGACCGCAAGCAGAAGCGCTTCATGGGCGATGCCGCGGCCTACGCCGCGGTGGCCATGCGCGACGCCATGCTGGATGCCGGCCTGACCCAGGAGGCGACCAGTTCGCCGCGGGTGGGGCTGATCGTCGGCTCCGGGGGCGCCTCGGCCGAATGGCAGATCGCTACCGCCGACCTGATGCGGGAGAAAGGCGTGCGCAAGGTCGGGCCATACATGGTCCCGCGCACCATGTGCTCGACGGTGTCGGCGGCTCTGGCCACCACGTTCAAGATCAAGGGCGTGAGCTATTCGCTGTCCGCGGCCTGCGCGACGTCCGCACACTGCATCGGCGCCGGCGCGGACATGATCCGCCATGGCATGCAGGACATCGTATTCGCCGGCGGCGGCGAGGAAGAACACTGGGGCATGACCTGCCAGTTCGACGCGATGGGCGCGCTGTCCACCCATTTCAATGAAACCCCGCAGAGTGCATCGCGTCCCTACGACGTCGACCGCGACGGCTTCGTCATCGCGGGCGGTGGCGGCATGCTGGTGCTGGAGGACTACGACCATGCGGTGGCTCGTGGCGCACGCATCCACGCCGAACTGCTGGGCTACGGCGTGACCAGCGACGGCGCCGACATGGTCGCCCCGAGCGGCGAGGGCGCGGTGCGCTGCATGCAGATGGCGATGGCCGGCATCGACGCACCGATCGACTACCTCAATACCCACGGCACCTCGACGCCGCTGGGGGACATCACCGAGCTCGGCGCGGTGCGCGCGGTATTTGGCGACGCAGTGCCGCCTTTGTCGTCGACCAAGGCGCTGAGTGGCCACTCGCTGGGCGCGGCCAGCGTGCACGAGGCGATCTACTGCCTGCTGATGTTGCAGGGCGGCTTCATTGCCGGCTCGGCCAACATCGCCAACCTCGACCCGGCCTGCGCTGAGTTCCCGATCGTGCGGGAGACGCGCGATGCGGACCTGCGCACGGTCATGTCGAACAGCTTTGGCTTCGGTGGTACCAACGCGGCGCTGGTGTTCGGCAAGATCTGATCCTCGCGTTGCCGGCGCCCGGTAGCGGGCGATTGGCGAGACAGGGCTGTATTCGCAGCGCGTGGCGCTCTAGGATGGCCGGACCATACGCCACCGGATCGACATGAGCGCCATCGCCAATCGACAGTTCCGTCTCGCCGCGCGTCCCGTTGGCCTGCCCAAGGCCAGCGACTGGACCCTTGCCGAAGAACCCGTGCGCGAGCTCGCCGACGGCGAATTCCTGGTTCGCATCGAATACGTTTCGCTGGATCCGGCCATGCGCGGCTGGATGAACGAAGGCAAGTCGTACGTGCCCCCGGTAGCCATCGGTGAAGTGATGCGCGCCTATTCCGCGGGCGAGGTGGTGCAGTCGAACAACGCGCGGTTCCCGGTTGGCAGTCGCGTCACCGGCGTTTTCGGCGTGCAGCAGTTCGCGATCTCCGATGGCAAGGGCGCGCGCGTGGTGGATACCGCACTGGCGCCGCTGCCCACCTACCTGAGCGTGCTTGGCATGACCGGGATGACCGCTTACTTCGGCCTGCTTGATGTCGGCGCTGCGAAGGAAGGCGACACCGTGGTGGTGTCCGGCGCGGCAGGGGCGGTCGGCATGGTGGTCGGGCAAGTGGCCAGGATCAAGGGCTGTCGCGCGGTCGGCATTGCCGGCGGGGCCGACAAGTGCCGCTACCTGGTCGAGGAGCTCGGTTTCGATGCCGCCATCGACTACAAGCACGAGGATGTACGCCTCGCCCTGCGCCAGCATTGTCCGAAGGGTATCGATGTCTATTTCGACAACGTGGGCGGCGAGATCCTCGACATCGCGCTGGGCCAGCTGGCCATGCATGCGCGGGTCGTGGTCTGCGGCGCGATCTCGCAGTACAACGCCACCGAGGGCGTGAAAGGCCCGGCCAATTACCTGTCGCTGCTGGTCAACCGCGCGCGCATGCAGGGCATGGTGGTGTTCGATTACGCGGCGCGCTACGGCGAAGCCGGGCGCGAAATGGCGGGCTGGCTCGTGGATGGTCGCCTGAAGTCGCGCGAGGACATCGTCGAAGGCCTCGATACCTTCCCGGACACGCTGCTCAAGCTGTTCCGCGGCGAGAACACCGGCAAGCTGCTGCTCAAGATCGGCTGATGGACTTCGCCCACAGCCCGAAAACGGAGGACTATCTGCAGCGATTGCAGGCCTTCCTGTGCGAACACGTGGCGCCGCGCGAAGCGGAATACCGTTGCCAGAATGCCGCCAACACCGGCGCCGACTGGGCCCGCTGGCAGGTACCCGCGGTGATGGAGGAATGGAAGGCACAGGCGCGCGCCGCCGGATTGTGGAACCTGTTCCTGCCGGACGCGACCCATGGCGCAGGGCTGAGCACGCTGGAATATGCGCCGCTGGCCGAGCTGATGGGGCGCAACGAATTCACCGCGGAGATCTTCAACTGCAGCGCGCCGGACACCGGCAACATGGAAGTGCTGCATCACTTCGGCAGCGCCGCGCAGAAGGCGCGCTGGCTCAGGCCGCTGCTCGACGGCGAGATCCGTTCGGTGTTCTGCATGACCGAGCCGGATGTCGCCTCCAGCGATGCCACCAACATGCAGGCGACCATCCGCGAGGATGGCGATGAACTGGTGCTGGATGGCCGCAAGTGGTGGTCCACCGGCATCGGCCACCCGCATTGCAAGCTTGCGGTCTTCATGGGCCTGTCGCATCCCGACGCGGAGCCGCATGCCCGCCACGGCATGGTGCTGGTGCCAATGGATACGCCCGGCGTGCGCATCGAGCGGATGCTGCCGGCGTACGGCACGTTCGACCCGCCGCATGGGCATGGCGAAGTCGTGTTCGACGGTGTTCGCGTTCCGAAAGATAACCTGCTGGTCGGTCCCGGCAAGGGCTTCGCGATCGCGCAGGGACGGCTGGGGCCGGGCCGCATCCACCACTGCATGCGCGCCATCGGCGCGGCGGAACACGCGCTGGAATTGATGATCACCCGTGGCATGGCCCGGGTCGCGTTCGGCAAGCCGATCCTGCAGCTGGGCGGCAACCTGGAACGCGTTGCCGACGCGCGCATCGCCATCGACCAGGCCCGCCTGCTCACCCTCTACGCCGCGTGGAAGATCGACGCGGTCGGCGTGCGCAATGCGATGACCGAGATTTCCGCGATCAAGGTGGTCGCCCCGAACATGCTCCAGGCCATCGTCGACCAGGCCATCCAGATCCATGGCGGGGCAGGCGTGTCGGAGGATGTCCCCCTGACCGGGTTGTTCGCGCTCGCCCGTGCGTTGCGCCTCGCCGACGGCCCGGACGAAGTGCACCGGGCGATGGTGGCGCGGATGGAACTGGCGAAGTACAAGCATCGTGGCTGACCCGGCCTTGGATGCAGGGGGGGGGGCGGCAATGAGCGGCAAGCGCATCTTCATCACCGGCGGCGCGTGCGGGCTTGGCCGTGCGCTTGCCGAGCGTCATGGGCGCGCCGGCTGGCGGGTGTGCATCGGCGACCTCGATGTGGATCGCTGCGCCGATGCGCTGGCCGCGATCCGGATGCATTCGCCCGGCAGCCATGCGCTGGCCTGCGACGTCACCCGCGAGCAGGACCTGCAAGCCGCCGCCGACTGGTTGCAGCACGAGTGGGGCGGGGTCGACGTGGTGGTCAACAATGCCGGTGTTGCGCAGATGGGCGGCATCGCCGAAACCTCGATCGCCGACTGGCAATGGGCGGTCGACATCAACCTGCTCGGCGTCGTTCGTGGCTGCAAGGTGTTTGCGCCCGTGCTGCAGGCGCAGGGCGGCGGGCAGCTGGTCAACATCGCCTCGATGGCCGGGCTGGTGCACATGCCGCAGGCCTCGGCCTACAACGCGACCAAGGCCGCGGTGGTTGCGTTGTCGGAGACCCTGCAGCTGGAACTGGAGCCGCACAACATTCGCGTCAGCGTGGTCTGCCCGGCGTTCTTCCGCACCGACCTGGCCAAGAACATGCGTGCCGCGAACCCTGCGCTGGAAGGCATGACCAAACGACTGGTGGAGCGCGCCCGCATCGGCGCCGACGAGATCGCGGACCGCATCTTCGATGGGCTGGAACGTGGCGACCTGCACATCCTCACCCATCCGGAGGCACGCCGGCTCTGGCGGATGAAGCGCCTGCTGCCGTACCGCATCTATCTCGCGCTGATGCGCAGGCAGCTGGCCAAGGTGGCGGCACGCATGCAGCGCAAGACCGCCACGGCATGAACGTGCACGCAGCCGGCGATACCCGCGCCGTGCGCGCGGGCGAGGAACTCAATGTCGCGGCAGTGGATGCCTGGCTGAAACGCGAACTGCCATCGCTGCAGGGCACGCCGGACGTGACCCAGTACGCCGGAGGCGCATCCAACTGGACCTATCGGCTGGAATACGCGAACGACGACCTGGTGCTGCGCCGTCCGCCGGCCGGCACCAAGGCGAAATCCGCGCACGACATGGGCCGCGAGTACCGCATCCAGCGTGCGTTGAAGCCGGTGTTCCCATTCGTGCCCGAAATGCGCGCGCATTGCACCGACACATCGGTGATCGGCACCGAGTTCTATGCGATGCAGCGCCTGGTCGGGATCATCCCGCGCAAGGACCTGCCGCGTGGCCTCGCGTTGCCGCCCGACCAGGTGCGCCAGTTGTGCCTGAACGTGCTGGATACCTTGATCGCGCTGCATCGCGTGGACTACCGCGCGGCCGGCCTCGAAGGCATCGGCAAGGGTGCGGGCTACGCGCAGCGGCAGATCGACGGCTGGAGCAAGCGCTATCGCGACGCCCGCACCTGGCAGGTGCCGCGCGGCGACAGGATCATGGCGTGGCTGGCGGCGAACCTGCCCGTGCAGGAACGCATCTGCATCACCCACAACGACTTCCGTTTCGACAACGTGGTGCTGGACCCGGGCGCGCCCACGCGGGTGATCGGCGTGCTCGACTGGGAGCTGGCGACGCTGGGCGATCCCTTGATGGATCTCGGCAACACCCTGGCGTACTGGGTGCAGGCCGATGACGATTTCCTGGCGCAAGCCACGCGCCGGCAACCGACCCACCTGGCAGGCATGCTGACGCGACGCGAAGTCGTCGACTACTACTGCGGCAAGATGGATATCGATGCCCGTGACTTCACGTTCTACGAGGTGTATGGCCTGTTCCGGCTGTCGGCCATCGCCCAGCAGATCTATTTCCGGTATCACCACGGCCAGACCCGCAATCCCGCGTTCAGGCGGTTCTGGCTGTTCGTGAACTATCTGCATTGGCGCTGCCGGCGCGCGATGGCCCGCCAGGTCGGACATTTCTGAAAGGAAACAGGCATGCGCAACACCAACGTGATCATCACCGGCGCGAGTTCTGGCCTGGGTGCGGGCATGGCCCGCGAGTTCGCCCGCCGCGGGCATGACCTGGGCCTGTGCGCCCGGCGGCTGGATCGCCTGCAATCGCTGAAGGCAGAGCTTGAAGCCGCGCATCCGGGCATTCGCATTGTCCTGCGCACCTTGGACGTCACCGACTACGCGCAGGTGTTCGACGTGGTGCGCGCTTTCCGCGATGACTTCGGACAGCTTGACCGGGTGGTGGTGAATGCCGGCATCGGCCAGGGCATGCCGGTTGGCAAGGGCGGCTTCGAACGCAACAAGGCGATCATCGAGACCAACCTGATCGCCGCGCTGGCGCAATGCGAAGCGGCCATGGAGGTCTTCCGTGCCCAGGACCGCGGGCACCTCGCGGTGATCTCCTCGGTGACGGCGGTGCGTGGCTTCCGCGGCGGCCTGACCGCCTATGCGGCGAGCAAGGCCGGCGTGGCATCGCTGGCAGAGGGCATCCGCGCCGACATGCTGCGCAAGCCCGGGATCAAGGTCAGTACGCTGTTGCCGGGCTACATCCGCACCGAGATGAACCAGGATGCGCCGGCCGAGCACACGCCTTTCATGATTGACGGTGAACTTGGTTGCCGACTGCTGACCGAAGCGATCCTGCGTGAACCCGCCGTGGCCTACGTGCCGTGGTGGCCATGGGCGCCGCTGAGCTGGGCATTCAAGCGCATGCCGTTGCGCTGGGTGGTCAAGCTGTTCTGAGCGGCGCCGCGCCGAA
>JAZKHR010000019.1:0-3758 GCA_040385305.1 Pseudomonadota bacterium | reverse complement strand
AGGGCATGGTTGAGACAGCCCAGCCGCAGCCCGACCACCAGCACCACCGGCAAGCGCAGCGCATGCACCAGGTCCGCCTGCATCAGCGATGCCGACAGCGGCGCCGCCCACCCCCCCACGCCTTCGATCACCAACGCGTCTGCCTGCGTCACCAGGCGCGCATGAGCGCGCAGGATCTCCGCCATCGCGACGTCCACGCCTGCATCGCGCGCAGCCAGCTCCGGTGCCAATGGATGCTCCAGCGCGAATGGATTGATGTCCGCGTAGGCGATACCGGGCTCCCCGGCAGCCTGCAGCGCCATTGCGTCCGCGTTCTTCCATTGCCCATCGATCTTCTCGCAGCCGCTGGCCACCGGCTTCATCCCGGCAACGCGCAGCCCCTGCCCGCGCAGCGCGTGCACCAGCGCGCAACTGGCCAGGGTCTTGCCGATGCCGGTGTCGGTGCCGGTAACGTAGACGGACCACATGTCAGCTGCCTGCACGCGCTGCGGCCAGCGCCCTGCTGGCGAACTCCACCGCGGTGTCCCTGCGCCCGAAGCGTCGGCTGACCTCGACGAAGGTTTCCAGCCGCGTGCCCTGCTCGCCGCGCAGGCGCACGCCGTGCTCGACCGGCAGTTTCGACAAGTCCATGCATCCCTCCCCTGCGCGCATGGCGCATGGTAATCCGCGCGCGGGCCATTGCTACACTGCGCACATGAGCTTTTCCGCCCTCGAACTGACCGGCAGCAAGCCGGAGCAATACGCCCAGTTGCTGGAGCAGGCGCGCGCGCTGCTGCACGGCGAACGCGACCGCATCGCCAACGCCGCCAATCTGTCGGCGCTGGTCTACAACGCCCTGCCCGACCTCAACTGGGCCGGCTTCTATTTCTACGACGGCACCGAACTGGTGGTCGGCCCGTTCCAGGGGCTGCCGGCCTGCGTGCGCATCCCGCTGGACAAGGGCGTGTGCGGGGCGGCGGCGCGAACCCGCCAGACCCAGCGGATCGATGACGTGCATGCGTTCCCCGGCCACATCGCCTGCGACTCGGCGTCGAACTCGGAACTGGTGGTGCCGCTGGTTGCAGCGGACGGCAGCTTGCTGGGCGTACTGGACCTCGACAGTCCGCTGCCGGCGCGCTTTGCCGTTGAAGACCAGGAAGGCCTGGAAGCGATCGCCCGGG
Source organism: Pseudomonadota bacterium (assembly GCA_040385305.1). Lineage (GTDB taxonomy): Bacteria > Pseudomonadota > Gammaproteobacteria > Xanthomonadales > Xanthomonadaceae > Thermomonas. The sequence continues at coordinate 2,598 of JAZKHR010000019.1, read as the reverse complement.
CTTATGTGGAGTCCCTGCAGTGAGCGCTGCCCCGAAAATGCGCAACATCGGCCCGAAGTCCGCGGCGTGGCTGCGCCAGGTCGGCTTGCGTTCGCTGGAGGACATTGCCGCGGCGGGCACCGTGGATGCCTTCATGAAGGTGCGCCGCGCCGGCTTCAAGCCCAGCCTCAACCTGCTGTACGCACTGGAAGGCGCCGTCCAGGACTGCCATTGGCAGGAGATACCGGAAGCCCGCCGCACCGAGCTGGTGCAGGCTGCGGAAGCTGCCATCGCGTTGTTGCCCCCGCCACGCGGGCGCCCGGCGGCATCTCCGGTGACCACTACCCAGATGCAGTCGGACGAGTCGTCGATGCCGGCGATGGCCTTGTTCGATGACGAACGCGGCGGCGATTGAGCCCCGCCGCTTGCAGGACCGGCCAGGGCGCAGCGCCGTCGAAGCACCGCCAGGGCCACTTACCCGCGGAACCGGTCGCGCGCAAGCTTTCACGAACCACGACTCACACGTACACTGCCCGCGCTTCAAGGTGATCCGACGGCACGCGCCGGAGGATTGAAACGGGAAGCCGGTGACGATGCGGATGACGCATCCAGTCCGGCGCTGCCCCCGCAACGGTAAGCGAGACAAACCTGGCATCGGCCACTGTGCTGCGCATCCCATGGATGCAGGCATGGGAAGGCGCCAGGCGGGAACGGCCTGCATTGCGTGCAGTGCGTTCCGCTCGCGAGCCCGGAGACCGGCCTTGGAGTCACTGGTTGCGATGCGGCGGGCATCGCGCGACGTTGCGCATGCGCCCGCATGCACCGGCGCCCGTTCCCGTTCGCGTTTGCAGCTGCCCTCCACTCATGGGCGCGCGGGCGTGCGCGCCGGAGAACCGCCATGCAATCACGCAACACTTCCTTCCGCAGCACTGCACTCGCCGTCGCCTGCGCGCTGCCATCGTTCGCATTCGCGCAGTCGAATGACCCAGCGAAAGACCTCGACAACGTGGTGGTCACCGCCACCCGCACCGCGAGTACCGCGGACGCATCGCTGGCGGCTGTCGAGGTCATCGACCGCACCCAGATCGAGCGCAGCAGCGCGCGCTCCCTGCCCGAACTGCTGCGCGGCCGCGCCGGCATCTCCATCGTCAACCAGGGCGGCCTGGGCAAGCTCAGCACGCTGTTCCTGCGCGGCACCGAATCCGACCACACCCTGTTCCTGATCGATGGCGTGCGCGTGGGCTCGTCGACCTCGGGGCTGACCTCGCTGCAGGACCTGCCGCTGGAGCAGATCGAGCGCATCGAGATCGTGCGCGGGCCGCGCTCGTCGCTCTACGGCGCGGATGCGATCGGTGGCGTGATCCAGATCTTCAGCCGTCGCGGCGCCGACAGCGCCGGGGTACGCCCGCGCGCGCGCATCGGCGCCGGCAGCAACGGCCTGCGCGAAGGTTCGGTTGGCGTTGACCTGCGCGGCGTGCGCGGTGGCGCGGGCATCGACCTTGCCCACCAATCCACCGATGGCATCAACGCATGCACCGGCTTCTTCAACCCGGTCACCTTTGCCGGCGCCGGTTGCTTCATCGTCCCCGGCACCAACCTGGACCGTGATGGCTACCGCAACAACAGCGCCACCTTGCGCGCCGATTTTTCGCCCGGCGAGGCATGGCAGCTGGACGCGCGTGCACTGCGCGCCACCGCCCACAACGACTATGACGGCGACTATGTCGACAATTCCGACATCGTCCAGCAGTTGCTGAGCGGCAGCGCCCGCTGGACGCCTTCGCAACAAGTCCAGGTCAAGCTCACCCTGGGGCGCAACGCCGACATCTCCGACAACTACATCGGCAACGGCTTCGCCAACCGCTTCGATACCACCCGCGACAGTGCCAGCCTGCAGGGCGATATCACGGTTGCACAGGGCCACCTGCTCAGCGTGGGCGCGGACTGGTTGCGCGACCGCGCCGAGGTACGGGATCCCTACTCGCCGTTCGATGCCGAGCGCGGCAACCGTGCCGCCTTCGCGCAATACCAGGGAACCGTCGGCGCACACGACCTGCAGGCAAGCCTGCGCCGTGACGACAACGACCAGTTCGGCGGCCGCACCACGGGCGGTATTGCCTGGGGCCTGGGCTTCGGCGAAGGCTGGCGCGTCACGGCCAGCCACGCCACTGCGTTCAAGGCGCCGAGCTTCAACGAACTGTATTTCCCCTTCTTCGGCAACCCGGACCTGCGGCCGGAAACCGCGCGCAGCAGTGAACTCGGCATTGGCCAACGGGTCGATGGCTGGCACTGGCAGCTGGGCGCCTACCAGACCCGCATCGACGACCTGATCACGTACGACACCGCGATCTTCGCCGCCAACAACATCGAGCGGGCGCGCATCCGCGGGGTGGAACTGACCGGCGGCGCCAGCTTCGGTGCGTGGTCGCTGCGCGGGCAGCTCGGCCGGCTTGATGCGCGCAACCTCAGTGCCGGCAGCAACCGGGGCAAGCGCTTGCCGCGCCGCCCGACCCGAAGCGCACGCATCGACCTTGATCGGGAATTCGGCGCATTCGGCTTCGGCATCAGCGGCATCGCCGAAGGCGCGCGCTGGGACAACGTGGCCAACACGGTGCGCGT
>JAZKHR010000018.1:24781-45033 GCA_040385305.1 Pseudomonadota bacterium | reverse complement strand
TCGGCCATCGGGCCGCCGCTTTCGTTACCGGAACTGAAGGACATGGTGGGGCTCCGTCAGACTGTTCGGTCGATCAACGCTTGCCGGCGATTTCGCCGACGCGCGAGCCGGTGGCGAAGAAGTCGTGCAGGTCGTGCGCGAAGGTGTCGAACTGGTTGTTGGTCACGCGGTTCAGGCGCACGAAGAAGTTGTACGCAAGCACCGCCGGGATCGCCACGAACAGACCGATCGCGGTCATGATCAGGGCCTCGCCGACCGGACCGGCCACGGCAGAGATGGACGCATCGCCGGACGCACCGATCTTGATCAGGGCGCGGTAGATGCCCCACACGGTACCGAGCAGGCCGACGAACGGCGCGGTCGAACCCACGGTGGCCAGGATGGTCAGGCCGGTTTCCAGGCGCATGCTTTCGCGGGTCACGGCCTGGCGCAGGGCGCGGTCCACGAACTCGGAACGGTTCAGCGACTCGGCGAGGCGCGAACCATCATGGCGCTGGTGGTGCGCAGCCGCCTGGGCGGCATCGAGGGCGATCTTGGAGAACGGCTCCGACTTCGGCTGTTCCTCCATGAAGCGGATCGCATCCTGCGCGTTCGGGGTTTCCCAGAACGTGCCGGTCACGCGTTCGGCGCGACCACGCATGCGCGTGTTCTTGAGGAAATTGATGATGATCCAGTACCAGGACATCACCGACATCACCACGAGGGTGACGAGGACGATCCAGCCGACAGCGTCGAGCTGGGTGATCAGATGGTCGAAGCCCATCTGCTGCAGCGCGGCGGCGTTGTTGCCTCCGGCGGCGGCAGGGGCGGCAGCAGTCGATTCCTGCAACATACGCTTACCTTTGGGTGTCGTGGATGGAGTTTTGAAAGTGGAGCAAGTGCAACGGGTCTAGCGGCAAAGCGGTGACGGCTTTTATTGCAACTTGAAGTCAACCGGGACGCGCACGCGACTGGCGATTTTCCTGCCATCGCGTACTTCGGGATTGAAGCGCCAACGACGCGCAGCCTGGACCGCGGCGCGGTCGAGGTTGCGATTGCCGCTCGAACGCTCCACCGTCACGTCCAGCACGCCGCCGTTGGCGTCGATGCTGACGATCAGCACGGTCGTGCCTTCCACACCGCGGCGATTCTCCTCCGGCGGGTACTTCGGCGGGTTCATGGCGCGCGAAGAAGCATCTACGCTGGAGCCGATATCGGGCACCGAGGCGGGTGGCGCGGGCGGCGCGGGCGGCGGCGCCTGCACGTCGACCGGCGACGGGTCGTCGAACACCACCGGCGGGTCTTCCGGCGGCGGCGGGATCGGGCTTGGGCGCGGCGGCGAGAGCGTCTTCGGCGGCGTCAGCGGCTTGGGCTGTTCCGGCGGCGGCGGCGGCGGCGGCGGCGGCGGTGGAGGCGGCTCGATGAAGGTAACGTTGACCACGTCCTCCTCGTCGACTTCCTGGGCCGGTGGGGAAATCGGAGAAAGCAGCAGCAGCAAGGCTGCCGCGTGCAGCGCGATGGCAAAGCTGATGCCGACAATACGCGGCCAGCTCAGACCGCCTTCGCGGCTGTCGTTCTTCTCGGGTCGGGCAGGATCTTGCGTCATGCGCACGGCTCTGGTGTGGGGAGCCCCTGGCACGGTGCGCCGGGGCGACAGCATGCGGCTGGAAGGCCGCAGGAACCTCCTAGTCTATACCAATCGGCTGCACTTGTTCCAAGCACAACGATTGATGCAGACGATTCCGGGCGGCAGGTCTCAGCGCGCAAGAAGGGCCTTCGCGTCTTCCGGCTTCTTCAGACCCTTGTCCAGTGCCTTCTGAGCGGCTGCCTTGGCGTCAGCCTTCTTGCCCGCAAACTCCAGCACCTTGGCGAGGTTGAGGTAGGCCTCGCCGTCGACGGCCATCGGCGCCGCCTTCGCGTACAACTCGGTGGCCAGCGCGATCTTGTCATCGCCGTAGGCATTTTGCGCCAGCACCTGGTAGTCGCGCGCAAGGTCAGGCCCGGACTGGAGGATGCCCTTGGCAACGCCGTCCTCCATGACTTTCTGAGCGTCGGTCCAACGTTGGGCATTCATGTAGCCCACGTAAAGCGCGCGCACTTCGCGACTCTCGGTCAGCATGCCGCGCTTGTAGGCGTCTTCCAGGAGGACGTTGGCCTGATCGAACTTGTCAGCGCCCTGCAGCGCCGCGACGGCATTCATCAGCACCCGTTTGTCGGTCGGGTTCTTGGCCACGAGAGCCGTGTAGATCGCTGCGGCCTCGTCGTTGCGGCCCAAGTTGGCCAGGAGCCCGCCGCGCATGCTCTGATGCTCGGGTTTGTCCGACTTGGTCTCCGCGAGGAAACGGTCCAGCGTGGTCAACGCATCCTGGTATTTGTCCATGCCGAACTGCACCACCGCGAGGTTGAACATGGTGGTGTAGTGGCTGTCATTGTCGAGGCCATTGGCGTCGATTGCCTTGAGGAAGTAATCGCCGGCCTTTGCCTGGTCGTCCTGGTCCGCCGCGGCGTTGGCCGCAAGCGAATAGGCGTATGCCTTTTCGTACGCATTGGCCGCGGGCATGACGGCGATGGATTCAGCCTTGGCGATCACGCCTGGCATGTCCTGCTTCTCGTACAACTCCTGCAGCGCCTGCAGGTTCTTCACCATCTTGCTGCTGGCTTTTGCATCGGGAGCGACGCGGGTCGCATTAGGGAACAGCGCCGCAGCCTGTACCGCCGGCGTTGCGTCCCCCGCCGTCTTGCCGAGTTCGGCCTGACGCTTGGCGCGTTGCTCACGCATCGAGGTGGCACCCACCGAGCTGGATGGATTCTGGGCGCCCACGACAGGCGCGAGCAGCGCGAGCAACAACGAGCCGCCGATCGCAACGGAGAGGGGGCGTTTCAGCATCTGGGTCATTCGGCGCCTCGAGAAAGTAATTGCCTGCGTGCAGGGCAGGGAGCGAACCCTAGCAGAAAGCCAGGCGCGTGAACCGTGCCGGAATCCTGCCCGCGGAAGTCCGGAACTTATTGGCAGCGTGGCGTCCTGCCTGCGCGTCGGGCCGCCTCCATGGCGGGTCGCAGGCCTTCTGCGCGCTGCTGCAGCTCACGCAGGCGCGACGCGGGCTCGGGGTGGGTGGACAGAAACGCAGGCGGACGCGATCCGCCTGCCGATGCCATGTTTTGCCACAGGGTGACTGCGCCCATCGGGTCGAAACCCGCCTGTGCCATCAGCTGCTGCCCGACGACATCAGCCTCGCTTTCCTGGGTGCGTGAATTCGGCAGCAGGATCAGGCCTTGAGCGCCGAGGCTACCGACCTGTCCCACCGTGTTGCCGACGCCTTCGCCATAGCGTGCGCCGACGATGGCCGACAGGATCTGCAGCCCGGTGGACGCGCCCTGTTGGCGTGTAATCCGCTCGTTGTGATGGCGCGAGACCACGTGACCGATCTCGTGCGCGATCACACCCGCCAACTGGTCCTGGTTGCGCGCTGCCTTGAAGATGCCCGTGTACACGCCCACCTTGCCGCCAGGCAGGGCCCAGGCGTTGGTCTCGGCGTTCTCGAACAGGGCGTACTCCCAGCGCAGTTGCTGCCACTGCGCCGGAAGCTGGCGCACGATGCTGTTGACCACGCAGCCAACGTAGGCGTTCTGGCGGCTGTCGCGCGACTGCGGTGTCTGTGCCTTGGCCTGGGCGAAGGCCTGTTCGCCCATCTGGGTAAGCTGGCTTTCGGAGACGCCGATCACCTGGTTGCGGCCGGTCGGCGAGGTGGTGGTGGAACACGCAGAAATCGACAGCGCGATGGCGGCGGCGATCAGCAGGGGCTTGAGGGACATGGCGTCATCGCTCTGGAGTCGGAGACCCCTTGTACGGCGACCGACCTGAAAGCGGCGTCAAACCGGGTCGGGCCCTGCAGACCCCACCCTGCCCCGTTCACACGTCGAGGTTGGATACCTTCAACGCGTTGTCCTCGATGAAGGCGCGGCGCGGCTCGACCACGTCGCCCATCAGGGTGCTGAAGATCTGGTCGGCGGCGACCGCATCCTCGATCCGCACCTGCAACAGGCGCCTGGTATCCGGATTCACCGTGGTGTCCCACAACTGCTCCGGGTTCATCTCGCCGAGGCCCTTGAAGCGCTGGATCTGCCGCCCCTTCTTGGCTTCGTCGAGCAGCCACGCCTGTGCATCGGCGAAACTCGCAACCGCTTGCGCCTTGCTGCCACGCAGGATCTGCGCACCTTCGCGGACCAGGCCATGCAGCACCGCCGCGGCGTCGCGCAGCGGGCGCAGTTCGCCATGCTCGAAGCTGGAAAGCGGCAGGACCTGGATCAGCTCCTCTCCCATGTGCTGGCGCTTGATCAGCAACGCCGCGGCACGCGTCTCGTTGGCCGGTTGCAGGGTCAATGCGTAGCGCGGCTTGCCGAGGCCGGTGCGGTTCAACTTCGCGGCCAAGGCCTCGAGCTCGTGCGCCTCGTCGGTGTGTTCCGCGAGCGAGGCTGCGTCCAGCGGCGTGAAGTCGATCAGCGACTCGAGCACGATCGGGTCGAAGCGGTGCGCGTTGCGGGCGATCGCCCCGCGTGCATTGGCGAACGCAAGCAGAAGAGATTCCAGCGCAGTCCCCTCGATCGCCGGCTCATCGGTGGCGGGCACCAGCGAGGCGCCCTCCACGGCATTGTTGGCGAGGTAGGCATCGAGAGCCGCGTCATCCTTCAGGTATAGCTCGTTCTTGCCCTGCTTGATCTTGTAGAGCGGCGGCAGGCCGATGTAGATGTGGCCGCGCTCGATCAGTTCCGGCATCTGCCGGTAAAAGAACGTAAGCAGCAGGGTGCGGATGTGCGAGCCGTCGACGTCGGCGTCGGTCATCAGGATGATGCGGTGGTAGCGCAGCTTGTCCGGGTTGTACTCGTCCTTGCCGATGCCGGTGCCGAGCGCGGTGATCAGCGTGCCGACTTCCGCCGACGCCAGCATGCGGTCGAAGCGCGCGCGTTCGACGTTGAGGATCTTGCCCTTGAGCGGCAGGATCGCCTGGGTCTTGCGGTTGCGTCCCTGCTTGGCACTGCCGCCTGCGGAGTCGCCCTCGACGATGAACAGTTCGGACAGCGCCGGATCCTTTTCCTGGCAGTCCGCCAGCTTGCCGGGCAGGCCGGCGATATCCAGCGCACCCTTGCGGCGGGTCAGGTCGCGTGCCTTGCGCGCAGCCTCGCGGGCGCGCGCGGCATCGACAATCTTGCCGGCGATGGCACGGGCTTCATTTGGGTGTTCCTGGAGGAATTCCTCCAAACGTGCACCGAACGTGTGCTCAACGACGGGTCTCACTTCGGATGAGACGAGTTTTTCCTTGGTCTGGCTGGAGAAGCTGGGATCCGGCACCTTGACCGACAGCACCGCGATCATGCCTTCGCGCATGTCGTCGCCGGACAGGGTGATCTTGGCCTGCTTGGCGATCCCGTTCTGCTCGATGTAGTTGCCCAGCGTTCGCGTCAGCGCGGCGCGGAAGCCGATCAGGTGCGTGCCGCCATCCTTCTGCGGGATGTTGTTGGTGAAGCAGAACATCGTTTCCTGGTAGCTGTCCGTCCATTGCAGGGCGACATCGACCACGATCCCGTTCTGTTCGCCGGACACCGAGATGACGTTGGGGTGCAGAGGGGTCTTGAGCTGGGCCAGGTGCTCGACGAAGCTGCGGATGCCGCCCTCGTACTCGAACACGTCGCGCTTGCCTTCGCCGCGCTCGTCCATCAGGGTGATGCGCACTCCCGAATTCAGGAATGACAGCTCGCGCAGGCGCTTGGCCAGGATGTCGTAATGGAATTCGACGTCGCTGAAGATTTCGGTGGCCGGCCAGAAGCGCAGCAGGGTGCCGCGCTTGTCCGAATCAGCGAGCCGTTTGAGTGGATAGGCCGGCTCCCCCAGCCCGTACTGTTGCTGGTAGTGGCCGCCATCGCGCCAGATGTCCAGCGTGAGCTTGGAAGACAGCGCATTGACCACGCTCACGCCCACGCCGTGCAGGCCCCCGGAGACCTTGTAGCTGTTGTCGTCGAACTTGCCGCCCGCGTGCAACACGGTGAGGATCACCTCTGCCGCGGACACGCCCTCTTCCTTGTGGATGTCGACGGGAATGCCGCGGCCGTTGTCGGACACGCTGACCGAGCCGTCCTCGTGGATGGTCACGAAGATGTCGTCGGCATGGCCGGCGAGGGCTTCGTCCACCGAATTGTCGACCACCTCGAACACCATGTGGTGCAGGCCGGTGCCGTCATGGACATCGCCGATGTACATGCCTGGCCGCTTGCGTACGGCCTCCAGGCCACGCAGCACGGTGATCTTGGTGGAATCGTAGGTGCCGGGATTGGCCGGCGCGGAGGGTGCGGTGTCGGGCGTTTGGCCCGAGGGGTGCTCGTTCTGCGACATCGAGACGTTCGGCTCCGTGGGCGCGCCGCTGGCGCACGCGTCAGGACACATTAGCTATAGAAGGCCGCAGTATACCAAGCCGGCCCCGCGCCTGCCCCGCGGCAAGCGCACGTGCGGCTCAATCGAGCCTGGAGACGCTCCCGTGTTCCACGTGGAACCTCGCAGCATGGGAAGCCAGCTCGACCAACCCGGGCGGCGGCTCGGTCCCGGTGATCAAAACCTGTGCGCCGCAGGCCTGCAGGCGTCGCAACACGCGTCCCTGGTGGTTCCGGTCCAGCTCCGAGGCGAGGTCGTCGAGGCACAGCACGGGCCATTCGCCACCATGCTCCGCGAGTTGCGCAGCTTGCGCCAGCAGCAGCGCCAGCGCCACCAGCTTGGCTTGCCCGCGCGAAAGGCCCTCGCGACCCGGCAGCTCGCGCAAGCGAACCAGGAGATCAGCGCGATGCGGACCGAGAGACGTGTGAGCGAGCAGAAGATCGCGTTCGCGGCCCAGCAGGAGCGCATCGACAAGTGCGAGCTCCTGGCGCCGCCAGCCAGGCTGCATGGCGAGCTGTACTGCTCCCGCCGCAGGGAGCAATTCGGCGAGGACGGCCTGCAGGTGCGGCAGCAGGCTGGCTACATAGGCTTCGCGGTATTCGCTGAGCGTCTCGCCGGCGAGGGCGAGCTCCTGGTCCCACGCATCGAGTTGCGCCGCCTGCCGCGTGCGCAACAGGGCATTGCGTTGTCTGAGCGCACGCGCATAACGTCGCCAGACCGGCATGAAACCGGGTTCCACGTGGAACAAACCCCAATCCAGGAAACGCCGACGCACCTCGGCACTGCCTTGGACCAGGGCGTGGCTGCCCGGCTCGAAGGTCACCACTGCCAGCGCCTGGTAGAGCGTGCCCAGTTGCGAAACCGATGCGCCATCCAGCCGCGCCTCCCAGTTGGATCCGGCGTGGCGCAAGCCTGCGCGATGCGCCTGGGCGCCGTGGGTCCAGTCCACCACCACCTGCAGGTCGGCAGCGCCGTGGCGAATCAAGCCATCGCGCACCCGCCCGCGAAAACTTCGGCCATGCGCCATCAAGTGCAGGGCTTCTAGCAGGCTGGACTTGCCCGACCCGTTGGCGCCCGTGATCAGGTTGAACCCGGGTTGGGGGGACAGCTCCGCCTCCTGGAAACCACGGAACGATTGCACGCGAAGGCGCTGAATCAGCACGAGGTAGCACCCACAAGGCAACGCCCGGACTTGGCCGGGCGTTGGCGGATGAATTGTTCCACGTGGAACAAAGCAGTGGTCAGAGCCGCAGCGGCATCACCACATGCCGGCAGTGCTGGCTGTCGGCGCCGCGCACCAATGCCGAGGAATTGGCGTCGCGCAGCAGCATGACCACATGCTCGTCGCGCAGCGCGCTGAGGGCGTCCAGCAGATAGTTCACGTTGAAGCCGATGGCCAGGCCATCCACCCGGGTGTCAGCTTCGATTTCTTCCTGGGCTTCTTCCTGTTCCGGATTGTGCGCGCTGATCTTGAGCTGGCCGGGGGAGATTTCCACGCGGACGCCGCGGTACTTCTCGTTGGACAGGATCGAGGCGCGTTGCAGGGCGGCACGGAACACCTCGCGGTCCACCTTGACCTCGCGGTCGGCCCCAATCGGGATCACCGCCTCGTAGTCGGGAAACTTGCCATCGATCAACTTGCTGGTGAAGGTCACATCATCGCGCTTGACCCGGATGTGGTTGCGGCCAAGTTCCAGCTCCAGGCTGCGGTCGCCGCCTTCCAGCAGACGCTGCAGTTCCTGCACGCCCTTGCGCGGCACGATGATCTGGCGCTTGCCATCGGCGCCATCGGCAAGCGTCACCTCGCACAAGGCAAGCCGGTGACCATCGGTGGCGACGCAACGCAGGACACTGTCACGCAAGTCGAACAGCAGGCCGTTGAGGTAATAGCGGACATCCTGTTGTGCCATCGCGAACGCGGTGCGCTCGATCAACTCCTTCAACGCGACCTCGGGCACGGCAATGCGCTCGGTGGCCTCGACTTCGTCCACCGACGGGAAATCATTGGCCGGCAGGCTGGCCAGGCTGAAGCGGCTGCGGCCCGCCTGGACGGTGACCTTGTCGCCGTTCTGCGTCACCGTGATCTTGCTGCCGTCGGGCAGGGCGCGCACGATTTCGAACAGCTTGCGCGCGGGGATGGTGATCTCACCGTCCTGGCCGTCCTCGACCGCGGTGCGCGCCACCATTTCCACTTCAAGGTCGGTGCCGGTCAACGACAACTGGCCGTCGCGAACCTTGGCCAGCAGGTTGGCCAGCACCGGCAAGGTCTGCCGGCGTTCCACCACGTTGACCACCTGGGCCAGCGGTTTCAGCAGGACTTCGCGTTGCAGGGAAAACCGCATGTGGACCCCTTGTTGGTGCCGGCTCTGGCGCGCTCGTACCGGCTCTTGAGAAATGGATAAATCAAAAACATTGGTAGTGCTAGTGACGCCAAAAATCAGGGAGAAGTCACACAAATAGTTGATTAAATTAAGAATTATCTCGTTGGAAGCGCCCTTGAAACCTGCTTTCAGCCTGGGTGCAGCCTGTGGACAACTCTTGGCGGTCGTTGTCGCAGGCTACTTATCCACAGCTTGAGCCCGTTTCGTCCACCGCCCTCCGTGCCGCGTCTTCGCACTTCTATTCGCTCAGCTTGCGGATCAGTTTTTCCCAGTCTTCATGCAGCTTGCCGTCGCTTTCCATCAGATGGCGGATCTGGCGGCAGGCATGCAGCACGGTGGTGTGGTCGCGGCCCGCGAACGCATCGCCGATTTCCGGCAGGCTGTGTTCGGTCAGTTCCTTGGCAAGCGCCATCGCCACCTGGCGCGGCCGGGCCAGCGAACGCGTCCGCCGCTTAGACAACAGATCCTTGATTTGCAGGCCGTAGTAGTCTGCCACGACCTTCTGGATATTGGCGATGCTGATGGCCTGCTGCTGTGCCCGCAGCAGGTCGCGCAGGCTTTCCTGGGCGAAGGCGAGGGTCAGTTGGCGGCCCGCCATGCCGGCCTCGGCGATGAGCTTGTTGATCGCGCCTTCCAGCTCGCGCACGTTGCTGCGCATCTTCTTGGCGATCAGGTTGGCGACGTCGGCCGGCACCTCGACGCCGCGTTCCCGGGCCTTGGCCAGCACGATCTGGGCGCGGGTCTCGAAATCCGGCGGGTCGATGGCGACGGACAGGCCCCAACCCAGGCGGGATTTCAGGCGAGGCTCCAGGCCCTCGACCTCGCGCGGGTAGCGGTCGCAGGTGAGGATGATCTGCTGGCGGCCATCGAACAGCGCGTTGAAGGTGTGGAAGAACTCCTCCTGGGTGCGGTCCTTGCCGGCGAAGAACTGGATGTCGTCGATCAGCAGCGCATCGATGCCCTGGAACTGGCGCTTGAAGGCCTCCATGCCGCCGCTGGTCTTGTCGTACAGGGCCTTGGTGAAGGCGTTCATGAACTGCTCCGAGCGCAGGTACATGACCTTGGCGGCAGGGTTCTGCACCCGCATCTGGTTGCCGGCAGCGAACATCAGGTGGGTCTTGCCGAGACCGGTGCCGCCGTACAGCAGCAGCGGGTTGTGGGCGCGGTCGCCGGGCTTGAGCGCGGCCTGCCAGGCTGCGGCGCGGCCCAGTTGGTTGCTGCGGCCTTCAACGAAGCTGTCGAAGGTGTAATGGCTGTCCAGGTTGCCCTGGTAGGGCTCGCTGGGCCGGGGCGCGGGCGTGGCGACACCGCCAGCCGCAGCGGGCGGCTCGACGCGGCGCATGGCCCCGATGTCCAGGACCACGTCGCTGGCGCCACCGAAATGGATCGCCAACTCGCGGATGCGGGGCAGGTAGCGGTCCTGCACTTCATCGCGGACAAAGGCGTTGGGCGCGTACAGCACCAGGCCGTCACCGCGACGGTCGGCCTGCAGGGGCTTCAGCCAGGTAAGCACGTCCTCCAGTGGCAGTTCGGCTTCCAAGCGTTGCAGGCAGCGGGGCCAGACATCCATGACAGGCGCGGTTCTCGGCAAGGGGCGACGGCGATCCCGGCAACCCGCGGGTCGCCTGTGGATAATTCAGCGGAAGCCGCAGCGTACCACTGCCCCCACGGGGTGCCAATCGCGCCGGGAAGGGCGGCCCGTGGGCTACGACGGCAACGCCGGGTTGACCGAAATCGCCGGGCCAGCTAGACTTTCAAGTCTTTTCCGCTGCAATCAGACGTACAGGCCCGCCATGGCGACCAAGCGCACTTACCAACCCAGCAACCTGAAGCGCAAGCGCGACCACGGCTTCCGTGCCCGCATGAAGACTGCCGACGGCCGCAAGATCCTCGCCCGTCGCCGCGCCAAGGGCCGCCGTCGCTTGACGGTCTGACCCGGGTCCGGCCCGTGCGGCCGGATTCGCCCGTGGGCGCTGCACCACCACCCGCCAAGTCCACCTCGGACCAGGTCGGCATTGTCGTGTCCGTAGGCTTTCCAAGCACGGCGCGGGTGCGCGCCAAGGCCGAGTTTGACCTGATCTTCGCCGACGGCCGGCGTATCGCCGAGCCCCTCTTGGCGCTGCACCGCCTGGACGATGGCCTGCCGCCGCGGCTTGGCTTGGCGGTGTCGCGCAAGGTCGACCCGCATGCGGTGGGGCGCAACCGGATCAAGCGTGTCCTGCGCGACCGTTTCCGCCACCTGCGCCCGGCGCTTGGCAACGGCGCCTACGTGCTGGTGGCCCGCAGCGGCGCGGCGCGGGCTGACAATACGACGCTGCGTCGCGCATTCGAGCGACTGCTGCAGCGCGCCGGCGCATTGCCGCCCGCGTCCTCGGCCGGCACAATGCCGCCCCTCCCCTCCGACAGCGCCGCGCCCTGAGCGCCGGCCGAGCCTGCCTGCCACATGACCCAGACCCGTACCTTCCTGTTGATTGCCTGGATGATGGTGGCGGTCCTGCTCTGGATGGAGTGGAACAAGGAGCAGCTCCCCGCGCTTGCATCGCAGGCCGCGCCTGCCAGCGTCGGCGCGGCGCCGCTTGCGAGCGGTGTGCCGACCGCAACGGTTGCGGGCGCGGCCACCACGCAGCCCGCGATGGCGCCCACTCCGCAGGCCGTCCGCAGCCCCAGCGTGCAGCTCCGCAACGACGTGCTGGCGCTGGAGCTGGATGGCCGCAGCATCACCCGCGCGCAGCTTCTCAAGTACCCACAGGAGCGCGAGGCAGGCAGCCCGCCGGTCGTGCTGCTGGATCCCGCGGCCGCCACGCACTTCGAGGCGCGCAGCAGCTGGTCTACTCCCGAGGGCGCCGAACTCGTGTTCCAGCCGGAATCCCCGGCGCGCACGAGCATCCTGGCGGATGGTGCGGATGCGGTCAGCACGAGCTTCGTGGCAAACAACGCAGGTGGCGTGCAGCTGCGCCGGACCTACACACTGAAGCGCGGCAGTTATGCGATCGGCGTGCGCGACGAACTGGTCAACGCCGGTAGCGCGCCGTGGTCCGGCCTTGTGCAGAGGCAGATTCTGCGCAATCCACCGCCGCCCGTGGGCGGCTTCACCGACCCGGAGGCCTTCAGCCTGAGCGGCGCGGCGTGGTACAGCCCGCAGGACAAGTACGAAAAGCGCAAGTACCCCGACTTCGTCGAAGACGGGCCTCTGGACGCGGACGCACCCGCCGGCAAGGAAGTCCTCGGCGGCTGGCTGGCCCTTTCGCAGCACTATTTCCTCGCCGCTTGGGTGCCGCAAAAGGACCAGGGCGCGCTGTATTCGCTGGGCGCGGACGGCGTGACCCATCGCGTCGAGGCCCGCGGCCCGCAGGTGACCCTGGCGCCCGGCCAGCGCTTCAGCAGCGATGCCACCCTGTGGGTTGGCCCCAAGCTGGCCGAGCAACTGGACGCAACCGCGCCCGGGCTTGGCCTGGCGCTGGACTACGGCATGTTCACCGTGTTGTCCAAGCCCATCCACTGGCTGCTCACCCAGCTGCACAAGCTGACCGCCAACTGGGGCTGGGCGATCGTCCTGCTGGTGGTGCTGATCAAGCTCGCGCTGTATCCGCTGTCCGCCGCGCAGTACCGCTCGATGGCCAAGATGCGCAAGTTCCAGCCGCGCATCGAGCAGCTCAAGGAGCGCTACGGCGACGACAAGCAGAAGTTCCAGATGGCGATGCTGGAGCTGTACAAGAAGGAAAAGATCAACCCGGCCGGCGGTTGCCTGCCGATCCTGATCCAGATGCCGGTGTTCCTGGCCCTGTACTACGTCCTGCTGGAAGCGGTGGAATTGCGCCAGGCGCCGTGGATCATGGGCTGGATCAACGACCTGACCGCGCAGGATCCGTACTACATCTTGCCCGTGCTCAACGGCGCGATCATGTGGCTCACGCAGAAGATGGTGCCGATGGTCGGCATGGATCCGATGCAGAAGAAGATGATGCAGATGATGCCGCTGGTGATGGCGGTGATGTTTGCCTTCTTCCCGGCTGGCCTTGTCTTGTACTGGGTCACCAATGGCGCGCTGGGCATGTTGCAGCAGTGGTGGAACACCAAGCGCTACAACGAGGAAGCGCCGGCTGCCAAGGCGTGAGTGTCCTTCGCCTGCCTCGAGCGGTGTCGCATTGCGCTGCATACGCCGTGAAGACGTGCATGTAGGCTGATCGGCGTCATCCGTGTCGCCGAAGGTCCCGCGCAATGCGCCACCACTCGATGCCTCGCTGTTCGACGGGAATCGCACTGCACCTCAACCGGCGTGCGCTTCTGGATCTGCTATTGATGGTGGGATGAACAACTCCGACACCATCGCCGCCATAGCCACCGCGCCCGGTGCAGGCGGTGTCGGCATCGTGCGGCTGTCAGGGCCGCGATCGAGGCCCATCGCGGCCACCATCGGCGGACGGGCCTTGCCACCGCGCCAGGCGCAATACGTTCGCTTCACGGACGCGGACGGCGCAGTGATCGATGACGGCATCGTCCTGTTTTTCGCGGCCCCGGCCAGCTACACCGGGGAAGACGTGGCCGAACTGCAGGCGCACGGCAGCCCGGTGCTGCTGCAGCAACTGCTGGCCCGGTGCATTGCCCTCGGCGCGCGCCAGGCGCAGCCCGGCGAGTTCAGCCAGCGCGCCTTCCTCAACGGCAAGCTCGACCTGGCCCAGGCCGAGGCGGTGGCCGACCTGATCGCCGCCTCCGACCTGCAGGCGGCGCGGGCGGCGCGGCGCTCGCTGGATGGCGTGTTCTCGCGCCGGGTCGAGGCGCTGATGGCGGAAGTGCTGGCCATCCGCGTGCACGTGGAAGCTGCGATCGATTTCGCCGACGAGTCGCTGGACACCCTGGGCGGCCAAGCCTTGCGTGGCCGGCTGGAGTCCGCGCGTGCGACGCTGGCGCAGTTGCAGCAGGACGCCGGGCGTGGCCAGCGGTTGCGCGACGGCCTGCATGTGGTGCTGCTGGGGCCGCCCAACGTGGGCAAGAGTTCGCTGCTCAATGCGCTGGCCGGCAGCGACCGTGCCATCGTCACCGAGCTTGCGGGCACCACCCGCGACCTGCTGCGGGAAACCATCCGCCTGGACGGCGTGGAGCTGACCCTGGTGGATACCGCTGGCCTGCGCGTCTCGGGCGATGCGATCGAGGCGGAGGGCATCCGTCGCGCCCGCGCGGAACTGGCCCGCGCCGACCTCGCGTTGCTGGTGGTCGATGCGCGCGACGCCGACGCCGGTCGCACAGCGCTCGCCGGCGAACTCGCCGTCGCGCCGCGGGTGCTGTGGCTGTACAACAAGGCGGACCTGCTGCCGGCTCCGTTGCCTGAAATCGCGGGCGATGCTCTACACGTCTCCGCGCACAGCGGGATGGGGCTGATGGCCCTGCATCGGCAACTGCGCGCGATATCAGGCGCGCAGGACGCAGGCGAGGGCGCGTTCAGCGCGCGCGCGCGGCATGTACAGGCGTTGCATCGTGCCGCCGAGGCGCTGGCCGATGCGGGCAACGAGCTGCACGCCGAACGACTGGAACTCGCAGCCGATGCCCTGGCCCACGCGCATTCATCCTTGGGCGAGATCGGCGGCCAAGTCAGTGCAGATGATCTACTCGGTCACATTTTCGGCGAGTTCTGCGTCGGTAAATGAAGTTGGGCGAGAGTGGCGCTTGACAAATCGGCGCCACTGACGCGTGCTATCACCGGGTGCGTCCAGCATCAAATGGGGAGTTTCACGATGTCTGTAAACAAGAGCATGCGCCGCGGCCTCGCGCCGTTGGCGCTGGCCATTGCGGTGGCGTGCACGCTGGCCGCGTGCAAGAAGGATCCGCCGGCCGCGGCGGGAGACGCGGCTACTGCCGCCGCGCAAGCGCCGGCACCCACGCCGCAGTCGGTGGTCTCGGCCAGCGTGGCGGCCATGAGTCCGGACCAGTTGCGTACCGAGGCGTCCAAGGCTTACGCCGACAACCGCCTGTATGCGCCGGCTGGCAGCAATGCGATGGAGTACTACCTGGCCCTGCGCGACAAGCAGCCCGCCGACGCGAGCGCCTCAAGCGCGCTCACCGACCTGCTGCCGATGACCGTGATCGCGACCGAGCAGGGAATCGCCCGCGAGGACTTCGCAGAGGCCAAGCGGCTCGCCGCGCTGATCGAAAAAGCCGATGCACAGCACCCGGCGTTGGGCCGCCTCAAGGGCAGTATCGCCAGCACGGAAACGGCAGCGGCGTCCCGCGCGGAGACCCAGAAGCTGACCGCGGCGGAGGAAGCCACGCGCCAAGCAGAGCTTGCCAAGCAGCGCGAAGAAGACCAGCGCCGCCTGCAGGAACAGCAACGCCAGCAAGCCGCGGCCACGCCGGCCGCCCCCAGCGCCGAGCAACAACGCTCCGCTGCTGCGGCCGAACAGGCCCGGCTTGCCGAGGCCGAACGCCAGCGGGTCGCCGCCGCCGAGGCCGAGCGCCAGCGCCAGCAAGCCGCCGCGGCGACTCCAGCGGCGGCGCCGGCGACGCAGCCTGCTCGCGCCGCTTCCAGCGAGTTGCGCGCGGTCAGCCAACCGGGCCCCCGGTATCCGCAATCCGCGCAGCGGGCGGGCGCAACGGGTTCGGTGCAGGTCGAGTTCACCGTCACCAGCGACGGCAGCGTGAGCGGCGCGCGCGTGGTCAGCGCCGACGTGCCCCGCCAGTACGAGCGCGACTTCGAGCGCGAGGCCTTGGCGGCGGTCAAGCGATGGCGCTTCCAGCCGGTCGCGGAGGCCACCACCACCCGCCGCACCATCAGCTTCCAGCAGTAGTCGACCGTCGCATCGCGGCAAACGAAAAAGCCCGGCATTGCCGGGCTTTTTCATGGGGCCTGGGCTGGCTTACGCCGAGATCGCCAGCTTTTCCTGCCGGTAGCGCCATACCGCAGCGAGCCACAGCAAGGCGGCCAATGCCAATGCGCAGCCAAGGTAGACCGCCCACTGCTGCGCGTCGGGCGATTCGCCACGGGTGACCTTCTGCACCAGCTGGTTCTGCGCCAGGAACGGCACCGCGTACTGCCACAGGTCGGTGTCCTTGAGCGGCGAGGCCATCAGGGCGTAGGTCGGGATCATCGGCAGCATCATCATCCACATCACATGGCTCTGGGCTTCCTTCATGCTCTTGGCGCCGGCCGCCACGAAGGTGATCAGCCCGGTGCCGATGACCACCAGCGGTAGCAGGATCAACAGCAGCTTGGCGATCGCCGGCAGGCTCACGTCCAGCATCCGGCCCATGCCGGTGGCCATCGCGGCGCTGCCCTTCAGCGCCAGCAGGATCAACAGCAGCGAGGCAACTCCGATCACCACCGCCGCCAGCATCTTGCCGCTGACGATGGCGCCGCGCGCGGCCGGGGTGGCCAGCAGCGGTTCCAGCGATTGCCGCTCGCGCTCGCCGGCGGTGGTGTCCATGGCCAGGTGGATGCCACCCAGGAACGCGGAGATCAGCAGCAGGATCGGCAACATCATGGACAGCATGACGCCTCGCCTGGCTTCCGGTGTGGCAAGGTCGCGCTTGCCCACCCCCACCGGCACCCCGACCACCGGATTGATCCCCCGCGCCAGCATGCGCAACGCGCCCAGGGTTTGGGTGTATTGCTGGAGCGTGCCTTCCACCCGCGCCACCGGTACATCGGCATTGCGTCGGGTGGAATCGGTGACCACCTCCACCTTGGCCGGCACGCCGGCGTGCCAGTCCTTGGCGAAGTCCGGATCGATGACCAGGCCGACGTCGTCCTGCTGTGTACGCACTGCGCGCTCCACCTCTGCCACGCTGGCCTTGCGCGCGGCGATGCCGTGGCTGGCGAGGTGCGCGAGCAGGTTGGGGGCGTATTGGCTGCCCGCCACCGGGATGGTCATGTCTTTCTCGAGCTGGGTGCTGGCGCGGCTCTCCATCAGCTTGAACATGCCCAGCATGATCGCCGGGAACAGCAACGGCGAAAGCAGCAGGGTGATCAGGAACGTTCGCCGGTCGCGGTAGAAATCCCGCAATTCCTTGCGCATCACCACGAACGTGCTGCGGGTATCGATGTTCATGCGTGCAGGCCCTCTTCGCTGCCGATGAGGCGCACGAAGGCATCCTCGAGATTGTCGATGCCCGCCTTGGCGCGCAGTTCCTCCGGCGTGCCTTCGGCCATGACCCGGCCGTTGGCGATGATCACGATGCGGTCGCAGAGCGCGGCGACCTCTTGCATGATGTGGCTGGAAAAGATCACGCAACGACCTTCCGCGCGCAGCTGGTGCAGGAATTCGCGAAGGCCCCGGGTGGTCATCACGTCCAGGCCGTTGGTGGGCTCGTCCAGGATCACGTTCCTGGGGTCGTGCACCAGCGCACGCGCAATCGCCGTCTTGGTGCGCTGGCCTTGCGAGAAGCCCTCGCACTGGCGGTCCAGCACGTCTTCCATCTGCAGCGCGGACGCCAGCTTGCGGGTCCGCTCTGCAACCTGGGCGCCGCTCAAGCCGTGCAGCTCGCCGAAGTAGGCGATGTTCTCGCGCGCGGTCAGGCGCTTGTACACGCCGCGTGCGTCTGGCAGCACGCCCAGGCTGCGGCGCACGGCATGGGCGTCGCGGCTCACGTCGATCCCGTCCACCAGCACGCGCCCGGTTTCCGGCTGCATCAGCGTATAGAGCATGCGCATGGTGGTGGTCTTGCCGGCGCCGTTGGGGCCAAGCAGTCCGGTGATCTGCCCGTCATGGGCGGTGAAGCTGACGTCATCCACGGCGATGACGGGCGCCGCCTTCTTGCCCTTGCCGGGGAAGGTCTTGCGCAGGTGTTCTGCGACGATCATGGTCCAGTCCTTGTCAGAAAGAGGGCGCGCATCACGGCTCCCAGCCGTTGTAGGAAGTGAACGGCGGCACGTAGGCCAGCTTGTCCAGGCACTTGGCGTCGAGCGCCTTGGCATCGGCCTTTTCGATGAACTGGGCGAACAGCTTGGGCATGCAGCCGGCGCCGATCACGTTGTGGCCCTGGCCCTTCAGGTCCAGCCAGCGGGCGTTGGGCAAGCCCTTGTTGGCGATCTCCTCGCCATAGCGCGGCGGCGTCACCGGGTCGAACTCTCCGGTCAGCACCAGCACCGGCAGGTCGCCCTTGAGCGGGGTGTTGAAGTCGGCTGGCTTGCTGCCCTTGGGCCAGGCCTCGCACATCGCGGCCATGGCTTCCACCATCGAGTTGCCGAGCACGGTATCGGCATCTTCCGCGCGCACCACCATGCTGCCCGCGTCCTCGGTGCAGATCACCGACATCTGCATGCCCATCGCCATCGCATCCTGCATGTCGCCCTGCAGCATCTTCGCCAGTGCCATCAGGTTGGCGTAGCGGCCTTGGCTGGCCTCGTGGATCAACTGGGGCAACAGGGCGCCGACCGCGGGCATGTAGGCATACATGCGCACCAGGCCCGCCACGTGGTCAGCGGTGATGGTCTCGGTGACTTCTTCGCCGGTACTGCCATCGCGATAGGTGACGGGCACCGGGTTCGCGCGCAGGCGCGCCAGCACGGCCTGCAGTTCTGCGCGCGGATCGCCCATCCTGGCCTTGCAGGCCGGGCTCTCCTTGCACAGCGTGAACTGCGCCTGCAGCGCGCTGTCCAGGTTGCCGGCGAAGATGTTGCCCAGGCCCAGCGTGTTCGGCACCGGCGAATCCAGGGTGAGCGTGCGCACGTGTTGCGGATGGCGCAGCGCGTACTGCTGCGCCATGCGCGTGCCGTAGCTCACCCCGACCAGGTTGACCGTGTCCGCGCCGATGGCCTTGCGCACGGCCTCCAGGTCCGCCACCGCGTCAGTGGAGGTGTAATGGCGCAGGTCGGCCTTGGCGGACAGCTCGCCCATGCAGCCTTCGATCCAGGCGCGTGCCACCGCCGGGTCGCTGCTGTTTTCCTCGTTGCCCCCGGACTTGCAGTTGAGCGGGTTGGACTTGCCCGTGCCGCGCTGGTCCACCAGCACGACGCCGCGATCCTTCATGACGTCCTTGAACACCGGGGCCAGCCCCGGGAAGGTGGCCACCGCTGCCTGGCCCGGGCCACCGGCCAGGAAGAACACAGGATCCGGCGCCGGGTCGCTGGTGTTGCGTGGGGGGATCCAGGCGATGTTGAGGGCGATGCTGCGCCCACCCTGCCTGCTGCGGTCTTCCGGCACCGCGAGCGTGGTGCACTGCGCTTCCATCGGCTCGCCGTGCGGCAGGGGCGATGCCAGCGAACACGGCTTGAACTGCAGGCTGCCGAGCGTGCGCAGCTTGCCGGCATCGCTTGTGGCTTGCGGGCTTGCGGACTGTTGCTTGCAGCCGGCCAACAGCGCGGCCGAGATGGCCAGCCCCAGCATGAGGGGACGCGTCGTCATGGTGAATCTCCTGCGGAGTACATGGATCAGTCCTCGGGAATGAAAATGGATTCGATGGATCGGCCGAACAACCGCGCGATGCGGAAGGCCAGCGGCAGCGACGGGTCGTACTTGCCGGTTTCCAGCGCGTTGATCGTTTGCCGCGAGACCTCCAGCCGCTCGGCGAGTTCGCCTTGCGACCAGCCTTCGGTCTCGCGCAGCTCGCGCAGGTGGTTGTTCACCGGAGTCGTCTCATCAGGGCAGCCTCATCCGAGCGGCCTCAGATGTAGCGCTTGGTCAGGACCATCTTGGCGATCCCGTACACCAGGCACAGCAGCGGGAACACCCAGATCATCGCCGCGCCGGCATCCACCTGCACCACCTTGGCCTTCTCGAGCAGGCCGCCCCCGAAGTACACCAGGGACACCAGCAGGCTGGCGATGCCGATGGATTCGGTCTCGATGCGCCGCTGCAGCTCGTCGATCTCGCGCAGGTAGCGCAAGGCAGCGCGCATGAACAGGGCGATCGCCAGCACCGGCAGCAGCGCGACGACGGCGCGCAGCGGCAACGAATCGATGCCCTGCTTGATCAGCCAGGCCGACAGGAACAGGGTGAGCGCGTAGCCGGCCATGATCGGCCACATGGCGCGCTGGTATCGGCGCGACGCAGGCTCTGCGTACATCTCGTCGCAGTGGGTACGCCACCAGCGCGGCAGCAGCAACAGCAGCAGCGCGCCCATCAGGTTGGCGGCGGCGATCCCGGTCCACTTGCCCACCAGGGAGTCCGGCCACTGCAGCCACCAGCGGCCGGCGGCGGCCAGGGCCAGCGCGCCCAGGCCGATCACCGCGAAGATCCACATCCAGCGGCGCATCGTCATGGCTCAACAGCCCTGCCGCGACTTGGCGAAGAGGGCGATGCCGACGGCGACGAACGCCATGGCCACGCCCAGGAAGGCGGTCTGTCCGGTCAGGGCGAGGACCACGAAGGCCATACCGATGCCGAGGAACCCCCCACCGATGCCGCCCTTGAGGTTCTTGCGAGGATTCATGGTCAGTACCGTGTGTCAAGGACGCTTGACAGGACGATACCGGCACCACGAAACCCTTGTCAAGCGTCCTTTACAGTCCGGGTGATCCGGGCAGGCGGTGGCCTCGGGTG
>JAZKHR010000018.1:21685-24771 GCA_040385305.1 Pseudomonadota bacterium | reverse complement strand
TTCTCGCGGCGGATCTGCGGGATCGGCAGGCCATCCTGCTTCAGGGCCTCGAAGCAGGCATCGACCATGTTCGGATTGCCGCACAGGTAGGCGATGTCGCCCGTCGCATCCGGCGCGAATTCCGCCAGCGTGTTCTGTACGTAACCGTGGCGAACGTCGGCGTGCGCGTGCACCGAGCCTTGCTGCGGCAGTTCGCGGGAGAAACAGGGTACGAAGCGGAAACCTGGGTGCGCCTCGGCGAAGGCGCGGAAGTCGTCTCCATACAGGAGTTCTTCGGGGCTACGCGCGCCCTGCAGCAACACCACTTCGACCCCACGCTCCGCCATCAGGCTCGCGATCTGCGGCAGCATCGCCCGGTAGGGGGTGATGCCGGTGCCGGTGCCGATCAGCAGGTAGCGGCGATTGGCGTCGTTTGGCAGTAGGCAGAAGCGCCCGTAGGGACCGCTGGCAATGACCTGGTCGCCGATCGGCATGCCCTCGAACAGGGCGGTGGCAGCGCCGCCGGGCACGTAGCTGACCGCGATGTCCACTGCTTCGCCCGGTGCCAGCGCGTGGTCGTGGATGGTCGCCAGCGAGTAGCTGCGCCGCGCAGGGGTGCCATCCGCGTAGTTGAAGTGGACCTGGATGAACTGGCCGGGGATGTAGTCCAGCGGCAGGCCGTCGTCGCGCACGAAGGACAGGTGCGCGACCGAGGGCGCGATCATGCGCCGGCCAGTGAGTTTCAGCGGGAAGTGGACAATGGCCAAGCGATGCTCTGTTCGATGGATGCAACGCCGCGCGGCGCGATGCCCCGCAGGCGGCCGCCTATACTAACCGCAACGATTTCCTGCCTTGCCGCCCCGGCCGCGGCCTGCTGAGCCCCCATGAGCCCACCTTCCCCGAACGCGGTTGCCGCGCCCGCGCTGCGGGTCAGTGACCTGCGCAAGACTTACGACAATGGCGTGGAAGCGCTGAAGAGCGTGAGCCTGGATGTCGCACCCGGCGATTTCTACGCATTGCTGGGGCCGAACGGCGCCGGCAAGTCGACCCTGATCGGCATCGTCAGTTCGCTGGTCAACAAGAGCAGCGGCACGGTCGAGATCTTCGGCACCAGCATCGACAAGGACCGCGATGGAGCGATGCGCCTGATCGGGCTGGTGCCGCAGGAACTGAACTTCAACATGTTCGAGAAGCCGCTCGACATCTGCGTCAATTACGCAGGGTTCTATGGCATCCCGCGCGCGCAGGCGCTGGTCCGCGCTGAGGAGGAACTCAAGCGCGCGCAGCTGTGGGACAAGGCCGACAAGATGAGCCGCACGCTCTCCGGTGGCATGAAGCGGCGCCTGATGATCGCGCGCGCCATGATGACCCGCCCGCGCCTGCTGATCCTCGACGAGCCTACCGCCGGCGTCGACATCGAGATCCGCCGCGGCATGTGGAAGACGTTGAAGGACATCAACGCGGCCGGCACCACCATCATCCTGACCACGCATTACCTGGAGGAAGCGGAAAGCCTCTGCCGCAACCTTGCCATCATCGACCACGGCCGTATCGTCGAGGAAGGCCCCATGCGCACATTGCTGGCCAAGCTCGACGTGGAAGGCTTCCTGTTCGACATCGATGGCGAACTGCCTGCGCAGTTGCCGGTGATCGAGGGCACCACCCTGGTCGCGAGCGACGGCCACACGCTCGACATGGACATGCCGCGCGCGATGGACCTCAACCGCGTGTTCGCCGCGTTCGATGCCGCCGGCATCCGCGTGCGCTCGATGCGGACCAAGTCCAACCGCCTGGAGGAACTGTTCGTGCGCCTGACCGGCAAGCCGGACGTGACCGACCAGGATGCCGGGGAGGTACGGGCATGAACGACCTCGCGGTCCAGACCAACGCGCGCAAGAACCTGGTGGCGCTGGGCACCGTGGTTCGCCGCGAAGTCATGCGCATCCTGCGTATCTGGGCCCAGACCCTGATGCCGCCCGCCATCACCATGACCCTGTACTTCCTGATCTTCGGCGGGCTGATCGGCTCGCGCGTGGGCGAGATGGATGGCATCAAGTACATGGATTTCATCGTCCCCGGCCTGGTGATGATGAGCGTGATCCAGAACAGCTACGGCAACATCTCGAGCTCGTTCTTCGGCGCCAAGTTCGGCCGCCACATCGAGGAACTGCTGGTCAGTCCGATGCCCAACTGGGTGATCCTGCTCGGCTATGTCGGCGGCGCGGTGCTGCGCGGCGTGCTGGTCGGGGCGATCGTGCTGTGCATCGCCATGCTGTTCACCAGGGTGCAGGTGCCGCATCCGCTGGTGATGATCAGCTCGGTGCTGCTGGGCGCGGTGATCTTCTCGCTGGCGGGCTTCATCAACGCGGTGTACGCGAAGAAGTTCGACGACGTCGCCATCGTCCCCACCTTCATCCTGACCCCGCTCACGTATCTCGGCGGCGTTTTCTATTCGGTCAAGCTGCTTCCCGACTGGGCCGAAGCCGCCACCCACGCCAACCCGATCTTCTACATGGTCAACGCGTTCCGCTACGGCCTGCTTGGCGTCAGCGACGTGTCGATGTGGACGGCGTATGCGCTGATGTTGGGCTTCGTGGGCGGGCTCGGTGCGCTGGCGCTGTGGCTGCTGAAGCGCGGGACCGGGATGCGCAGCTGAGCCTGCCGGGCGGTATTCCGGGCGCCCGGCGTGCCGGGGGTTTTTTTGGCCGTGACCGTAGGGGTTCGCGCGGAGCCTAGCCGCCGAGCGCGCGCGCCAGCAGCCACGCCGGCGCGATGACGAAGTACAGCACGCGGGCGCACCACTGCAACCCCGCATGCACGGCGGTGGTCCTGCCGGGGTTGATCCAGGCCACGAACCACGTCGCGAGTTCCACCAGCACCGCCAGCAGCGTGCCGAACAGCAGGCTGCCCAGCGCCCACGAGGCCCACCACAGGCCGAGCGCCAGCAGGTACGCGCCGAGGCCATAGGTTTGGTATTCGCCGAAGGTGCCGCCGTACGCGATGTGCTGGTGCAGGCGGAACGCGAGTAGCGCGGGCAACAGCGGCAGCAGGGCGAATTTCACCAGTGGCCGGTCGAACCACCATCGGCGCACCCGCCAGCGAGCCTG
>JAZKHR010000018.1:0-21585 GCA_040385305.1 Pseudomonadota bacterium | reverse complement strand
CGAATTTCACCAGTGGCCGGTCGAACCACCATCGGCGCACCCGCCAGCGAGCCTGTGCAACCCGAGTGGCGGTTCCGGGCGCGAACGGGACCTGTTTGCCTGCATCGGACAACGCGTGCGCCAGCGCCTCGCCATCGACCACCACGCCTTCGCTCCAGTGGCGTCCGGACTGCAGCCGGACCCACATGCCCTGTCCCGGCCATGGCAGCCACCATGGCTCCAGCGTGCGCAGCGAGGCGAGCGGCACCCGGGTGTCGCGATCACGACCGCTGATGCGCAGGGCGCCATCGGTGATGGCGAGCTCGGCGGCAAAGGCCTGGCGGATGCACCACGCCGCCAGCGCCGGTGCCATGACCAACGCCGCGGCCAGTCGCAGTGCCCACAGGGAATTGGCACGGAGGTCGTCGCGCAGCAGCAGGATGCAGAGCAGGGCGAGCAGCGTGGTGGTGGCCACGGCCTGCAGGCACACGGCCAGCCTGCGCCAGCCCGCGGGCAACACGGTCGCTGCCTGGAGCGTCGGCAACGGCGCTGGGTTGCCTGCCGCAGGGCAAGCCTGCGCGCGCAGGGGGAGGAGCCGTCGCAGCACGGGCACCAGGCCCAACAGCAGGAGCCCGACCAGCGCCACCGGACCCACCCAGTCGCCCCACTTCACCATCAGCGTGGGCAATGGCGCGCGCGCGGCCACGTCCCCCACCAGCACCGCGCGCTGGTCCATGGCGGTCTGCGCCAGCACGCTTCCCGTGGCATCGATCGACGCGCTGATGCCGTTCGCGGTGGCGCGCATCTGCGGCAGCCGCGTCTCGATGCTGCGGAACCCCGCCACCGCCAGGTGCAGCCGCGCGCCGACGGGATGGCGGGTGAACCAGCTGTCGTTCGACATGCCGAGGATCGCCTGCGCCCCCAGCCGCGCGCCGTCGATGGCCAGCCGTGGATCGGTATCGTCCAGGCAGATCAGCGGGACCACGGGGATCTCCCGGCCATCGGCGAGGCGCAGCGGGAATACGCGCGCACCGTCGCCCGCGCGCCACGTGCCGGCCCATGGCAACCAGCGCCGCAGCAGCGGGCCGTCCAGCCACGCCGGGACGTATTCGGTCAGCGGGAACGGGCGGGCCTTGCGGTATTGCCCCAGCAACGCGCCCGACGCCTCCAGGAAGGCGGCGCTGTTGTACTCGCCGCTGGCGTCACGGTCGTAGGTGCCGAAGACCAGCGGTACCGCGCTTGCGCGCACGAAGCCGGCCAGCTCCGCATCCAGCTCCGCCCCGCCGTCGCTCTTGGGCTGGCCGAAGGTGGTGGGGTACACGGTCTCCGACCACAGCAGGGCATCGACCTGGCCAGCATCGAGGAGCTCGCGCGACATCGCATAGTGGGTGTCTAGCACCCTGCGCACCACGGCGTACGCGCCCACTTGTTCGCGCAGGCGCTCGTAACCGGTGATGTTGGCCTGGACCACGCCGACGCGCAGGGGCGTGGCCGGCTGGGCGCGCTCCAGAGCCGCCAGCTGGTGCAGGCGCAGCGCGCCGTATCCCGCCATCAACGCAGGCACCAACAGTGCGACGGCCAACGGGCGCAGGAGGCGCTTCCCAGGCCGCGCCCGCCGCGCCAGTGCCGCGGCAACGGCCTCATTGACCAGCAGCAACGCCAGGGTCAGCCCCGCCACACCGCCAAGGTCCGCGGCCTGGCGCAGCAGTGCAGCGGGGAACAGGCCGTGGCCCAGGGTGTCGCCCAGCAGATCGGGCAGCGCCCATTCGGCCGCCACCCACGCGGCCCCCGCGGCGACCGCACGCATCGCGTGCCCGTAGCGTCGCCCGGCGAGGACCCGCAGTCCCGCGAACACGAGCAGCTGGGGCTGCAACAACGGCGCCAGCATCAGCAGCAACAGGACTCCGGACGCAGTGCCGATACCGGTGAATTCCCCGATCGCCACGCCGAACCAGCTGAACACGGCGAGCATCATCGCAACGCTCATCGCCCAGCCCTGCAGCAGCGCCGCGCGTACCGACGTGGTGCAGTCGAGCGCCCGCAGCCACGGCACCAGCGCGACGAAGCCCAGCACCGCCCAGGGACCGCCGCGCGCGTAAAGTCCCAGCAGCGCGGCGCTGCCCGCGATCCCCGCCAGCACCCACCAGCGGGACGATGTGCGAACCGCCGTGTCCAGGCTCAGCGACCTGCGCCGGGACGCGGTGGCGGGATGCGGATCAGCCGCACGGGCAGGCCGGGCGGCGCCATCGATGGCGGCACCACGCGATCCGGCGGCAGCGGCACGGGTTGGCCCGTGGCATCGACGAAGCGCGCATCCGGCGCGAACATCAGGATCGGCTCGATACGCTGGCCGTCATCGGTAGCCTGGTAATGGCGTACGTAGCCGGGTGGCAACGGGTAGTCCTGCGGGACGGCCAGCCCCACCAGCGGCGGGCTGGTGCCCGGCTTCGGGAACGCGGCGAGCCCGCCTTGGATACCGGCCTCGTGCAGGCCATCGATCACCTCCGCCATGCTGGGCGCACTGCCGGCAGGCAACACGTCGGACAGGTCTGCGGTCGGGTCTTCGCCGTCCACCCCGGCGGCCGCGCCGTTGGCTTGCGCGCGCTCCGATGGGGTATTTGCCGCATTGCGGGCGCGTACGCCTGCGTCAGTCATCGAGCTGGCAACGGTGCGCTCCGCGCCCGCGACGCCCGGTGCGCCCTCGCTGCGTTTGCCTGTGCCTTGCAACAGGAGGTAGGCCGCGGCGGCCACGATGACCAGCACCGCAACCAGCAAGTACACGCGCGTCGCGGCACCGCTCTTCGCCTGGCTGTGGATGCCGTCGCAGTCGGGCCGGGGCCCGCCGCGAGGGGCGTCGTGCATGCTCATCGAACCCGCGTGAGCCGGTTCAGAACGGGCTTGGCGGGCCGAACACGGACAGCGCCCAGCCCATGCGCTCGTGGCCGTAGGCGTTCCAGATCGGGCTGCGGCCGTTGCTGAAGGACGTGTAGCGCGCAGCACCGGAGCCGGTGGTGCCGCCAAACAACCCCGCGGTCACGGTGCCACCGCTGTAGGTCGGGTGGGTGTCGTCGGACTGGATGTAGTCGTAGCTGCTGGTCGAGGACACGAAGTGCGTATTCGCATCGCGCAGCGTGCTGCGCAGGGTGGACGTGATGCGGGTGAGGTACGCGGATTCGGTGTCGCCAGCAACAAAGCGCAGAGCCGCGGAGTCGACCTTGCCATCGCTGTTGGTGTCGTAGTCCGCGCCCATGTAGTCGGCGAAGTTGTCCACGCACTCGAAGCCCTTCTGCCGCGCGTATTCGCACATCCAGTAATTCATGCGCGCAAGCGAGGGCAGGAAGCGGTCGCGCATGTTGACGGTGGCGCCGGTGGTGGCGTCCCTGCAGGTGCTCTGCACGTTGTCGGCGTTGTAGCCCGGGTAGTACAGGTTGGCGACGATCTTGCGGCGGGTACCGGCATAGGCATTCGCGTTGATGAAGTCCATCGCGGCCGCCACGTAGACCTTGCAGCTGTTCTCGGCCGAGGTCAGCACCGAATAGTTGCAGGTGCCGGTCTGCCCCTTGAAGCTCGAGCGCGCCTGCAGGCCGTCGTTGCCACACATCTCGAAGGTCACCACGCGGGTGGAACTGGCCTGCATGTAGGACCGCTCGGCAACGATCTTGTTGTTGTACACGTCCGACGCCACCGCGCCGGACTTGGTGCGGCGCACGCTTTCCACGTCGGCGTTCCACAGCGCGGAGAGGTACTCGGCGTCCACGGTCGGCGCGGCGTACTTGGCGGCGCTGGTGGTGGAACCGTTGTAGCCGGCGTAGATCGAATCGCCGTAGGCCACGATGCGGTACTTGGACGTGGTACTGGCGCGGTCGATGGTCCAGGAGACGTTCTGGTTCAGCGTGCTGGCCACGGCGGTGGCGCCGATGGCGAACAGCGCAATGGCGGACACCAGGCGACCGGCGCGCGTGCGGATGCGGATATGCATGACCCTTCCCCAGGCAGATGACGTGGACGACGGTCGCATTCCGCGACCGCCATGGTTGGCACCCCCTGCAGCCCCAGTGCCGGTCCGAACGCTACCGTATGGTGCGCCCCGCCTGTCAACTCATTTCAACGGCGACGTGCGGCCACCCGCGTCAGTGCTGGGGGATGGCTCCAGTTCGCGCCCGAATCTGCCGCGATGCAGCACGCCTGCGGCGGGTGGCTTGTCGCTACGCGACCTGGCGCGATGTCGTCAGTGCGCCATGCGCGCGGGAGCGTGGCGTTGCGCGCGCCCGAAGCGGCGCGCGATCCAGTCGCCCAGGTCGTGCAGCACGGTGTAGGTCGCCGGGATCACGATCAGGCTCAGCGCCGTCGACGTGATCAGGCCGCCGATCACCGCCCACGCCATCGGCGCGCGGAAGCTGGCGTCGCCGGAGAAGCCGAGCGCCAGCGGCAGCATGCCGGCGCCCATCGCGATGGTGGTCATGACCACCGGCCGCGCGCGCTTGTGGCAGGCGTCGACCAGCGCGTCGTGCTGGCTCATGCCGTACGTGTCCTCGGCCATCACCGCGTAATCGACCAGCAGGATCGAGTTCTTGGTGGCGATGCCGATCAGCATCAGCAGGCCGATCAATGCCGGCAGCGACAACGCGTTCTGGGTCACCAGCAGCGCGCCGAACGCTCCGCCCGCGCACAGCGGGATCGCGGCGAGGATGGTCAGCGGCTGCATCGGGTGCTTGAACAGCAACAGCAGCACCATGTAGATGCACAGCACGCCGGCGATCATCGCCAGCACGAAGCCGTAGAACAGCTCGACGAAGATCTCGGCATCGCCGGTGTTGATGAAGGACACGCCCGCCGGCACGTTGATGACCGATGGCAGCTGCTGCACTTCCTGCATCACCTCGCCGAGCGGACGGCCACTGAGCTCCGCGCTGAGGGTGACATTGCGCTGGCGCTTGTAGCGGCTGATCACCGACGGACCGCTGGCCTGTTCGATGTCGGCCACCGCATCCAGCGGCACGATCGCGCCGTTGCCGCGCACCCGCAGCTGGCCAAGCATGGCCGGGTCGCGCAGGGTTTCGCGGTCGAAGCCGACCCGGATCGGGATCTGTCGATCGGGCAGGTTGAGCTTGGCCAGGCGTTGGGTGTAATCGCCAGCGGTTGCAACCCGCGCGGCTTCGGCGATGGCCTCGGTCGACACGCCCAGGTCCGCGGCGCGCGCCGGGTCCGGGATGATCTGCAGCTCCGGCCGCAACAGCGACGCGGACGAGGACACGCTGCCCAGCCCCTGGAGCTTGCGCAGGTCGCGCTCGACCGCGCTGGCGGCGGCGTCCAGGGCGACCGGATCATCGCCAGCCAGCACCAGCATCAATTGCTCACCTGGCTCGCTGCTCATGAAGCTCACCCGCGCGCCGGGCAGGTCCGCCAGCCGCGCGCGCACCACCCGCTCCAGTGCCTGCTGGCTGCGGTCGCGGTCGCCCTGGCCGCCCCAGTCGAGGGTCAGAACCGCTTTGCGGGCATCGGCGCCGCCGGATTTCCCGGGATCGCCCAGGTCCGGCACGCTGCCGATCTGGGTGAACACCTGCTTGAGCTCGGGGATGTCGCCCAGCAGTTCGCGCGCTCGCTCGGACATGCGCGCGGTGTCTTCGATCGGCGTGCCCGGCGGCAGTTCCAGCGACAGCATGCTGCGGCCCTGGTCGGACACAGGGATGAAGGTGGTGGGGATGAACGGGATCATCGCCAGTGACGCCGCGAACAGGGCAGTGGCGATGCCGAGCGTCTTCCAGCGATTGCGCAACGCGGTGTCCACCCAGCCGAGGTAGCGCGTCATCAACTTGCTATCGGCGGGATGCTCGGTCTGCGGTTTGAGCAGTCTGGCCGCCATCATCGGGGTCAGCAGGCGCGCCACCAGCAGCGAGAACATCACCGCGGTGGCGGCGGTCCAGCCGAACTCGCGGAAGAACTTGCCGGGGATGCCGGGCATGAACGCGACCGGCACGAACACTGCGGCCAGGGTGATGGAGGTTGCGATCACCGCGGTGCCGATTTCGTCCGCGGCGTCGCGCGCCGCGTCCAGCGGTTTCTTGCCCATGCCCAGGTGGCGGACGATGTTCTCGATCTCGACGATCGCGTCATCCACCAGGATCCCCACCACCACGCTCAGTGCGAGCAGGGTGATGATGTTGAGGCTGAAGCCGAACCACTGCATCACCGCGAAGGTCGGGATGATCGACAGCGGCAGCGCGATTGCGGACACCCAGGTCGCGCGCCAGTCGCGCAGGAACCAGAACACCACCGCAAGGGCCAGCAAGGCGCCTTCCAACAGCATGATCATCGAGGAGGAATACGAGCGCTCGGTTTCCTCGCTCATGTCGGAAATCAGGCTGAAGCGGGTTCCCGGGTGGGCCTTGGCCAGTGCGTCTAGCGTGGCCTTGACCCCATCGCGCACCTTCAGTTCGTCAGCGCCGCGGCTGCGCGACAGGGAGAAGCCCACCACCGCCTTGCCGTCCAGCAGGGCCACCTGGGTGGGATCCGCCGCGCCATCGGTGATCCGCGCCAGTGCAGACAGGCGCACGTCGCGGCCATTGCCGAGGGCGATGCTGTAATCGCCCAGCGCCCGTGCATCCGCCACGGTGCCGATGGTGCGCACGGTCTGCTGGCCGCCCTCGAGTTCGGCCTTGCCGCCCGGGCGTTCCACCTGGCTTGCGGCGAGCTGCTGCGAGACGTCTCCGGCGGTGATGCCGTACGCCTGCAGCGCCTGCGGATCCAGGTCCACCCGCACCTGCCGCTCGATGCCGCCGATGCGGCTCACCGCGGCCACGCCTTCCACCCCGTACAGCGCGCGCATGACCTCGCGATCGACGAACCAGGACAGTTCATCCGGCGCCAGGCCGGGCGCGCTCACTGCGTAGGTCAGCAGCGAGCCGCCGATTTCCTGCTTGGAGATGATCGGTTCCTGGATGTCCTGCGGCAGGTTCATGCGGATGCGGGTCACCGCATCCTTGGTGTCGTTCAGCGCGGTCATCAGGTCCGCCTCGAGGTTGAACTCGATGGCGGTGACCGAGGTGCCTTCGACCACGGTCGAAGTGACGCGCTTGACGTTGTCGAGCGTGGCCACCGAGTCCTCGATCTTGCGGGTGACCTCGGTTTCCAGCTGGCTGGGCGAGGCCCCCGGCTGGGTGATGGTGACCGTGGTCATCGGGAAGGCGATGTCGGGGAAGCGCGACACCGGCAATTCGTGGAAACCCCACAACCCGGCCACGCACAGCACGAAGAACAGCATCACGGCGGGCACCGGGTTGCGGATGCCCCAGGTGGAGAGCGAACCGCCGCCGCTCATCGCGCCACTGCCGGCGCCGCGGCGCCTGCTTCGATAACGCGCACGGCGTCGCCATCCCCCAGGAAGCCGGCGCCCTGTTCGACCACGGCCTGGCCGGCGCGCAGGCCTTCCAGCACTTCGGTGCGGCCGCCGTCACTGCTGCCGGTGCGGATGCGCACGCGGCGGGCGATGCCCTTGGCGTCCACGGTGAACACGGTGGGGAAGCCATCGCGCTGCACGATGGCAGCCGCAGGCACGGTCAGCGCCTGCGCCATGCCGGTGTCGATGCGGCCCTGCAGGAAGGTGCCGGGTTGCAGGCCTTCGGGCTCGGGGAGGTCCGCGTACACGGTGCCGGTGCGGGTTTCGGTGTCCAGCCCGGGGCTGACCGCGCGCACGCTGCCGAGCACAGGGCGGCCATCGCGCGTGCGCAGGGCAATGCGGTCGCCGGGCTTGACCTGGGCCAGCGCGGCTTCCGCCAGTTCGGCGCGCCATTCCAGTCGGCCCTGGCGGATCAGCCGCAGCAGCTCGCTACCAGAGGCGACCACTTGCCCCGGCTGCACCAGGCGCTTGGAAATGATGCCGGCGTCCGGTGCCCGCAGGTCGGCGAAACTGCGGCGCAGGGCCGCTGCATCACGCGCGGCGCGGGCGCTGCCCAGCCGCGCTTCGGCCTGGGTGCGGCCAGCGCGCAGCTCGTCCAGTTGGGTCGCGCTGATGTATTTGTCGCCGGCCAGCTGCTGGCCGCGCGCCAGCTGCGAGCGCGCCAACCCGGCGCCGGCTTCGGCTTCGCGCAGGCCGGCGTTGGCCTGCGCCAGGTCGCTGTCCAGGCTGCGGTGGTCCAGCTGCAGCAGCAATTCGCCGCGCCGCACCGACTGCCCCACGTCCACGTGCAACTCGGTCACCCGCAAGCCGCTGACCTCTACCCCGAGCTGCATCTCTTCCCACGCGGACACCGGTCCCGACACCAGCACGCTGCGGCGCAGTGGCTGGGCCTGGACCTGGGCCAGGGTCACCGCCATCGCGGAGCCGGTGCTGGCGCTTGCGTCCGCAGCGGCTTCGTCTTCTTGCTTGCTGCAGGCGGCGGAGATGGCCAGCACGAGCGCAAGGCTGAGGAGGGCAACGGGATGGCGGCGCATGCGCAGGGGTCCGGCAACGGGGCGGGCGGGTAGTCTAGCGCTTTTGTGTACCTATCAGTTCAATAAAGAGCAGAACCCCTGCCCAGTCAGCAGGCAACCGAAATGGGCAGGCGTGGCAGCCCCGCTCAGGGGCTTCGTGCCCGCACCGCCCGGATCTGTTCGATGCTCAGCGCCTCGCTCGAGTCCGGCGGCGGCAGGCCGATCTTCCTGCACAACGCGGCCAGGCGCGGATCGTCACGCAAGCGCAGGATGAATGGGTCTGCCAACATGAAAAGGTACTCGTCGGGACGCGCGCGCCCCAGCCACGCCAGGGTCCGGTCGACATCACCGCGCGCTGCATAGGCCTGTGCGACGTCATAGGGATTCGCGCCCACCCAAGCTTTGTAGGCAAACAGCTTGTCCAGCGCGGCATCCGCCGCGGCGCGATCCGGGGATATCTGGGCGGCCAGCGCCAGGTTCATCTCCCGCCATGGAGACGGCTGGGCTCGGGCGATCGCCTGCGCGCGTTGCATGTCGCCGCGAGCGATGGCGAGCAACATGGACTGTCGGGGAAGGGACGATCTTGGCTGCGACAGGCCGCGTGCAATGCCGAGGTACTTCTCCGACTCGTCCAGCCGGCCCGTCGCCAACAACAGTTCCGCGTATCGCAGATAGTTGACGATATACAGCGGCTCGATCGAGATCAGTCGCTCCCTGAGCCCGATCGCCTCCGCCAGCTTCCCGATCCCGGCCAGCGTGTAGCCGCAGCCGTTGAGTACCGTGCCATCGTCGGGGGCCAGCTGCACGGCACGACGGCACCCGGCCAAGGCACCGCGGTGATCGAACTCGTAGAACCGCAGGTAGGCACGCGCCGCGTGCGCCGAACCCAGCCCCGGCGCAAGTTGCAATGCCTTGTCCGCCGCGACGCGGGCCGTGCGCAGGTGCTCGCGGGCCACCGCGGGGGCCTCCTCCTCGAACGTGGCGACTGTACTCAAGGATCCCGACAGGTGCGCCCAGGCGACTGCATAGCCCGGATCAAGCTGGACGGCCCGGGCCATGTGCCCGGCTGCCTTTGAGAATTTCTCGTCGTGCCACTGCTTCAGGCCGTGCAGATAGGCGTTGTAGGCATCGATGCTGCCGTTGGGCGGACGATCGTCCGGCGCTTCCGAACTGCTGGGTGGAAGCAGCTTCGCCTGCAACGCGCGGGCGATTGCCGTGGCGATCTCATCCTGCAATGCGAACAGGCTCTGGTACGGGCGATCGTATTGTTCGGTCCAGACGGTACGGCCATCGGCGGTCGAAACCAGTGCCACGCCGATGCGCACCGTGTCGCCAGCGCGTTGCACGCTGCCGCTGACAAGGAAGGCAACGCCAAGTGTCGCGCCGATGGCCTTGCTGTCGGCCTTGTTGTCGCGGAACTGGAACGAAGAGGTAGGGCCGATCACCTTCAACCCGTCGAGCCGGGAGAGCGTGTGGATCAGGTTTTCGGACAGGCCGTCGGAAAAGAACTGTTGGCTCGCATCTCCGCTGGCATTCACCAGCGGCAGCACCGCGATGCTGCGCTCCCCCACGGTCACGGCTGCGGGCCGCACGCCAGGCACCTCGCGCGGCCACAGGGTCCAGCCGGCGAATGCCAGCAGGGCGGCCAGCAGCGGCAACAGCAGCAAGGCACGCGGCCTTGCGCGCGCGCCGTCGCTGGCGCGTCGCGTCGGCATTGCCTCCGCGACCGGCTCGCTCGCGGAGGGAGCGGGCTCTACTGCATCTGTATCAACCGGGGGCGGTTCGGAAAGGGCAGGCTCGGTGGACGTTGCGGCTGCGATGGCAGGTGCGGGGGGTGCACCGGCCGGCACGTCGAATCGATAGCCGACCCCATGCACGGTATGCAGGTAACGCGGCGCATTCGCTTCTTCGCCCAGGGCATGCCGCAGGAGGGTCATCACCCGGTTCAGCACGCCGGGGGTCACGTGGCGATGGCCCCAGACCGCATCCAGGATCTCGTCCCGCGCCAGGACCCGACCCGGCGCCTGTGCCAGCAGGGCGAGCACGCCGAACGCCTTGGGCTCCAGGGGCTGGTCGATGCCGCCACGCAGCAAGCGGTGGCCCGCAAGGTCGATGACCACGTCGTCGAAGGCAAAGCGGATCGGGTCGGGTTGAGCCATGCAGTGGCCTGGACGACGGGCGCCTCCAGAGCATACGGATTTTCCCGTGCGCAGTGGCCCCAAGGTTTCCCCAAGCTTTCGCGACGAACCCTCAGCGCGGCCCATGGCGCCCCTCAAGACCCGGACCCGCGGCGGGCGGGATGCTGGCCATGTCCGGAACCACCCGGTCGAGGCAATCAAGGAAACCGCCATGAAGGTCCGTCCCTGCATCGCGACCCTTGTCCTTTCCCATTCCGCTCGTTTCCAAGGAGATAACGCGATGTCCCGCATCCATCACACCCTCACCGCAACCATCCTGTTCACCGCCATCGTGGGTTCCGCCGATGCGCGCCAATACGGCGCCTGGAGCAACCCGCAACCGGTAGCCTCGATCAATACCGGCGCCGCCGAAGGCTGCCCGATCGAATCCCAGGACGGGTTGACCCTGATGATCGCGTCCAACCGTGCCGCGCCGGGCGCACAGGGCAAACTCGACATCTTCCGAGCGCGCCGCGCGGAGGTGACCGACGCCTGGAACCCGCCGGAGAATCTCGGGGCGCCGGTGAATTCCGGCGAATTCGACTACTGCCCCACGCCGCTGCAGGGCCGGTGGATGATGTTCGTGACCTCCCTGCAAACCGGGGATGACTGTTTCCCGGGCAACCTGCCGCCCGCGGCGCCGCCAGGCGGGCCCAGCGCAGGAGACATCTACCTGACGCGCGAACACCCGGTGCGCGGTTGGCTGGCACCCCTGCACCTGGGCTGCTATCCGCTGGGCCCGAACACGGCCGGTGCGGAATTCAGTCCGTCGCTGGTGCACACCGGCGAGGGCAGCTTCCTGTACTTCTCCAGCAACGGTTATCCCGACAGCCAGGGCCAGGATGTGTACGCAAGCCGGGTGCTGGACGACGGCACGGTGTTGCCGGGAACCCGCATTGCCGAGCTGAGCTCGGCCATGGACGACCGCATGCCCAACGTGCGCAAGGACGGGTTGGAGATCGTATTCAGCTCCAATCGCGCCGGTGCCAGTGCGTTTGACCAGGATATCTACGTCGCCCGACGCCCCAGCACCGCCGCCCCATGGTCCGCGCCGGTCCGGATCAACAACCCGGCGATCAATACGCCCGCGTCGGAGACGCGTGCTTCGCTATCCGGCGATGGGACCCGCCTCTACTTCGGCCGCAAGCTCGATCTCGCCGACCCCGGCGACGTCTTCATGAGTGCTCGCAGCGACAACCACACTGGCGGATCGCCCTGAAAGGCGAACGACGGCGGGCAGTTCAGTTCGGAAGTTGAAAGAACGCCGCTGCCGTCGCTGATGCATGCGCCGCGGTGAGGGCAAGGTCCTCGCCGCGGTCGCGCGCCAGCTCTTCGACGATGTGGGCCAGGTACATCGGTTCGTTGCGCCGATGCGAGGGTTGCGGCCTGACCGTGCGCGGCAGCAGGTAGGGCGCGTCGGTCTCGACCATCAGCCGGTGCGCGGGAATGTGCTTGACCAGTTCGCGCAGGTGCGACCCGCGGCGTTCGTCGCAGAGCCAGCCAGTGATGCCGATGTGCCAGTCCTGGTCCAGGTAGTCGAACAGCTCCTTGCGGCTGCCGGTGAAGCAGTGCACCACGGCGGGGCCAAGCCGGCCGTCGAAGTTCTTCATCATCGCCATGAAGTCCGCATGGGCATCGCGCTGGTGCAGGAACAACGGTTTTGCGTTCTCCGATGCAAGCTGGAGTTGCCGCTCGAAGGCCTTGCGCTGCGCCGGGCGCGGCGAGAAATCGCGGAAGAAATCCAGCCCGCATTCGCCCACCGCGACCACTTCCGGGTGCGCATGCAGGGCACGCATCTCGGCATCGCATTCGTCGGTGTACTCCACCGCATGGTGCGGATGCACGCCGGCGGTGGCGAACAGTTCGCCGGGATGCTGCTGCGCAAGTGCGAGCGCTTTCGGCGAATGTTCGCGGCTGGCGCCGGTGACGATGATCTTCGCCACGCCGGCATCGCGCGCGCGCTGCAGCACGGCGTCGCGGTCGTGGTCGAAGCTGTCGTGGGTGAGGTTGGCGCCGATGTCGATGAGGTTCATGCGCGCATTGTAGGAGCGGCGCGTAACAGCTCCGGCGGTGGTAGGCGCCATCGCGAGCGAGAGACTACGGCTCGCCCACGATGCGCCATGCACTTTCCGACTGCGGACCTGCCGCCGCGCATCCGCAGCCGTGGCACCTGCCTCAGTTCAACTGGCAGGTGCTCGGCTTGGTCGACGTGAACAGCGCCGCCGTGGCCCATTCCGGATGGTCGATGAAGGGATTGCGGTTGCCCTGGAAGCTGTAGATGACTTCGTTGCGTTCGCGCTCGGCCACGGTCGGTGGATCAGCCTGGTGCCAGCCCAGCAGGGTCGAGAGCAGCCCCATGTAAGCGGGGGAGGCAGAGGTGATGACGATCTTGCTGCGGTCGTCGGTCAGCTCGAGATCCGGCTCGGACTGGCCGGTCTTCGGATCGGTGCCACCCTCGTAGCGGATCGCCATGTACAGCACCGCGCGGGCGATGTCGCCCTTGCGCTTGCCCCACGTCTCGAACGAGCCTGCGTTGCCATCCGGCCCCTTCACCCAGTTGGAGTTGCCTGGATACACGCCGCTGCCGCCGCCACCGCCGTTGTTGGCCTCGGTGACCCGCTCGCCGCAATTCGCGGAGGCCGGGCAATTGGCATAGGGCTTGTTGCCGCGGTCGGCATTGTAGGTCGTGTCTGTCAGATAGAGCATGTGGGTGTCGGTGTAGGGCGCGTAGGGCAGGCCCAGGTTGCCGGTGCTGCTGCCGAAGCCCAGCGAGTTGGGCCAGGTGTGTTCGCGGTTGTAGGTGATGCCGGTGCCGGTGCCCGCGCGCTCGCTGCCTTTCGCGTAGCTGCGGTTTCGGTAGGCGTCCAGGATGCGGCCGGCGTTGGCCGGATCCTC
This sequence comes from Pseudomonadota bacterium, assembly GCA_040385305.1. Taxonomy (GTDB): domain Bacteria; phylum Pseudomonadota; class Gammaproteobacteria; order Xanthomonadales; family Xanthomonadaceae; genus Thermomonas. Next base: position 8,125 of record JAZKHR010000018.1, on the reverse strand, counting down.
GTCGGCGATCTCCAGGATGTTCCAGGTACTGGTCCCGGTGCTGCTGCTGTACGGATAGGCGGTGTGCCCCTTGATGGTGGCGTGCAGCGAGCAGCGCAGTTGCGGGGCACTGCTGGTGTTGACCCGGGAGTAGTAGGTGCTGCCGGTGGCCACGCTGAAGCTGACCACCGTATCGGCGGTTGGACGCGCGCCGCCGGCGTCGGTGACCTGGCTTGCGACCACGCGGAAGCTGCAGGTCTCGCCGCCGTAAAGCGCGGTGTTGGTGGACACGCTGAAGCTGGTGCCACTGGCGGCATGGCTGAGCGGCACGCTGCCCGACGTACCGCACGACAGGGTGAGCGCGCCACTGGCAAGGGTCACCGGCTCGCTGAAGGCCACGGCCAGGTCGCCTGCGGGCGGGAAGCCCGTCGCGCCCTGCACCGGCGTGGTGCTGGTCACCGCGGGAGGCGGGTTGGGGGAGCTGAAGGTCTGGCTGTTGTTGCAGGTGCCGAACGTCTGGGTGGCCGAACTGCGCCAGGTGAAGTTGGCCGGGCCGCCGCTGCCGCTCAACTGCAGGGAGGTGCCCGCCGCGGCAGTGCCGGTCTCCGAGACCGGCAGGTTGCTGCTGGTGCGCCCCGCCGCCGGCCCGTTGCTGGCGGTGATGGCGCCTTCGTAGCTGATGAACTGCACCACCTGGCCCGCGCCATCGACCAGGGCGATGCCGTCATTGGCCCCGTTCTGGATGCCGTTGCTCGGGTAGCTCACGGTGGCGATGCGGACGCTGGCGCCGCACGACACCAGGCTGCCGGCGGGCACCAGGTCGTTGTCGTAGGTGACCGCGCTGGAGGGCGTGGAGCCGTTGTACAGGTAGATGCGGTAGCCGCTCAGCGATTCGCCGGCGGTGGCGACCACTTCGATGCGCTCGCCCACGTCACCGCTGGAGGTGGCGTCGTCGTAGTGGATCTCGTTGATGAAGACGGCGGCCGAGACGGGACTGGCAGCGAAGGCGAGAACTGCCGCGCACGGCAAGAGGGCATTGCGAAGGCGGGCGAAGGATGGCGTCACGGCGGACTCTCGCGGGAAATTCGCGCGATCTTGCACCGGCAACATGACGTTTGTCATACCGCAGTGCACCGTGTCGCGGACAGGTAGCCTAGTCTCCATGAGTCTGCCCGAGTTCCCGATTGCAGCGCTGCTGCCGCGCGTCCGCGAGTCGCTTGCCGAGCATCCGCGGCTGGTGCTGGAAGCGCCGCCCGGGGCAGGCAAGACCACCCAGGTGCCCCTGACGCTGCTTGATGCGGACTGGCTGGGCGCGCAGAAGATCCTGATGCTGGAACCGCGCCGGGTCGCGGCGCGCGCCGCCGCCGGTTTCATGGCGCAGCAGCTCGGCGAAGCGGTGGGCGGGACGGTGGGCTATCGCATCCGTTTCGAGAAGCGGGTGTCCGCGCGCACGCGAATTGAAGTGGTCACCGAGGGCATCCTCACCCGCATGCTGCAGGACGATCCTGCGCTCGAAGGCATCGGCGCGCTGTTGTTCGATGAATTCCACGAGCGCCACCTGCCCGGCGACCTTGGGCTTGCCCTGGCGCTGGACGTGCAGGCATCGCTGCGGCCGGACCTGCGCATCGTGGCGATGTCGGCCACCCTGGATGGCGAGCGCCTGGCGCAATTCCTCGATGCGCCGCGGCTGTCCAGCGCGGGCCGGGCATACCCGGTGGAAATTGCGCATTTCCCATCGCGGCGCGATGAAGCATTGGAAGCGCAGGCGCGACGCGCGATCGAGCACGCCATGGCTGCGCATGCGGGCGACGTGTTGGTGTTCCTGCCCGGCCAACGCGAGATCTCCCGGCTCGCGGCGGCGCTCGAGCAGGTGCAGGTCGATGCAGACGTGCTCGCGCTGCATGGCGAACTGCCTGTCGAGCAGCAATCGCGCGTGTTGCAGGCGGCCACCGACGGCCGACGGCGCGTGGTGCTTGCGACCAACGTGGCCGAGTCCAGCGTCACCCTGCCCGGGGTGCGCGTGGTCATCGACAGCGGGCTGGCGCGAGAGCCGCGCTTCGATCCGAACAGCGGGTTCTCGCGGTTGGACGTTGTCCCCATCTCGCAAGCGTCCGCCGACCAGCGCGCGGGCCGCGCCGGGCGCGTCGCGGATGGTTGGGCGTACCGGTTGTGGCCGCATTCGCAGCGCCTGGAACCGCAGCGGCGGCCTGAAATCGCGCAGGTGGAACTCGCCCCGCTTGCGCTCGAGCTTGCGGCATGGGGCAGCGATGCCTTGCGCTTCGTGGATGCGCCACCGCCCGGGGCGCTCGCCGCGGGGCGCGACCTGCTGCGGCGGCTCGGCGCGCTGGATGCCGCCGGCCGCCTCACGCCGCTGGGGCGTCGCGTGCTTGCGCTGGGGACGCATCCGCGCCTCGCCACCATGCTGCTGGCCCCAACCGATGCACGGCGCGTTGCGCTGGCCTGCGACCTTGCTGCGCTGGTCGAAGCGCGCGATCCGCTACGCACCCGCAGCGACGCGCTGGCGGAGCGCTGGCAGGCGCTTGCGGCGTTCCGCGCGGGCCGGGTGGGGCCGGATGCGAATCGCGCAGCGCTGGCCGCGATCGATGTCGCCGCGAAGCAATGGCGGCGCCGTCTTCGATGCGATGCGCCCGCGCCGCTTGACGAGCCCCCGCACGCACTGGGCGACCTGCTCGCGCACGCCTTTCCGGACCGCATCGCCCGGCAGCATGCGCAGGACCCGAAGCGTTACTTGCTCGCCAACGGCCGCATGGCGAGGCTGTTCGACGACAGCGCGTTGCAGGGCGAGCCGTGGCTGGTGGCCAGCGAGCTGCGCTTCGAGGCCCGCGAGGCCTTGCTGTTGCGCGCGGCGCCGGTCGACGAGGGATACCTGCGCCAGGCGTTCGCCGCCCGGTTCCGCGAAGGCGACGAAGTGCGCTGGGACGCAGGCAAGCGCGCGCTGGTCGGCGAGCGCATCGCCCGCTTCGATGGCATCGTGCTGTCGGCCAGGCCGGCAGGGCGGGTGGATCCACAGCAGGCGGCGCGCGCATTGACCGACGCCGTGCGCGAGCTGGGGCTGGACGCGCTGCCGTGGGGCGACGCGCTGGCGCAGTGGCGCATCCGTGCGCAGTGCCTGCGCGCCTGGATGCCGGAACTCGGGCTGCCCGACCTGTCGGATGCCGCGCTGCTTGACGCCATCGACGAATGGCTGCTGCCCGCGTTCGCAGGGAAGACGCGGCTGCATGCGCTGGACGAGGACGCGCTGGCCGAGGCGCTGAAGTCGCGGGTCGACTGGGGCCTGCGCCAACGCATCGAAGGGGCGGCCCCCGTCAAGATTCTGGTGCCGTCAGGCATGGAGCGACGCATTGCGTACGCACTCGAGGCGGATGGCAGGCCGGCCGCGCCGGTGCTTGCGGTCAAGCTGCAGGAACTGTTCGGCCTGGCGGCCACGCCGCGGGTGGCGGAAGGCCGGGTGGCGCTGACCATCCACCTCCTGTCGCCGGCGGGCCGGCCGCTGCAGGTCACCCAGGACCTGGCCGGTTTCTGGGAGCGCACCTATCCCGAAGTGCGCCGGGAAATGAAGGGCCGCTATCCGCGGCACCCCTGGCCCGACGACCCGTGGAACGCGCCACCGACCCATCGCGCGAAGCCGCGAGGCTGACGGCGGCATCCTGCATCCAGTTGCTGGTCGCTCACGCGTCGTGAACGCCGGGCTGCCGAGACTGCCGGCATCTTTCCCCCTGCAGGACACCACAATGAGCAAGTTCGATTACGCGCAGGACCGTGCGCTGCAACTCATCGGAGAACTCGGCGACGGCATCCGCAAGGCAGTCCCGGGCAAGGCCCTCAGCTGGGTGGAAACCGGCGCCGCACTGGGTGCGCTGAAGACCGGCGGCCGCCTGGCCACCACCTTGGCACGCCGTAACCCGGTGCTCGCCACCGCGGCGGTGGCAGGCGCCGGCCTGCTCTGGCTGGCTGCGCGCAATCGGGCCAAGAAGGCGGAGAACGGACCGATCGAAGGCAGCGCGACCCGCATCGACGCCAAACCGCGCAACCGCCCGGCTCGTGCGCGCAAGCGCACCACGCGGACCACGTCGGAATCCTGAGTCGTTCTGGTCGTTGCGCCGCAGGCTGCTACTCGGCCTGCGGCAGCTCGATGACGAAGCGGGCGCCGCCACCCTCGCGGTCTTCGTACCAGAGCTGGCCGCCTGCGTTGGCGACGATCTGGCGGGCGAGTGAAAGACCGAGCCCGCTGGACAATCCATCTGCAGGGTCGACTTCGCTGAGCCGGTGGAATGGCTTGAACAGGCCACGTTGCTTGAAGTCCGGGATGCCCGGGCCACGATCCTGCGCGACCAGCTGCCAATAGCCCGGCGCCGCGGGCCGCAGCATGATTTCCAGCTCGCCACCGCTGGCCGCGTACTTCATGCAGTTGGTCACCAGGTTCTCGGCAACCTGGCGCAGGGCTAGCGGACTCATCGCCACGTGCCCCGGTTCGGCCGGTGCGATGGCGAGCAGGCGCATCCCGCGGGCTTCAAGCTGCAATTCGTAGCGCTGCTTCAACCAGTCCAGGGTTTCCGCCAGCGAGCTTGAGGCGCCCGCCGCGTCGTCGCGGGGCGCGTTGCTCGCGGCCTCGGACTGGGTTTCCAGATAGTTGCGGATGTAGCCGATCGCATCGCCGGCGCTGTCGTGGATCATCTGCAAGTAGCGCGGAATACGCTCCGGCTTGCACGCGCCCTGCAGCAGCATGTCGCTGGCGAACAGGACGCTGCTGAGCGGATTCTTGAGGTCGTGGGCCACCAGGTTGACCAGTTCCTGGCGTTCGCTGGCCACGCGCTCCAGGCGGTCGCGGGTCAGCTTCAGGCCCAGGTGGGCGCTGACCCGGGCCAGCAATTCTTCGGGCATGAACGGCTTGGTCACGTAGTCCACGGCGCCGGCGTCGAACGCGCGCAGCAACAGGTCACGGTCCTGCGCCGCGGTCAGGAACACGGCAGGCACCTGCTTTAGCGCGGGCTGCGCGCGCAGCGCCGCCAGCAACTCGAAGCCGTCCATGCCCGGCATCATCATGTCCAGCAGCATGAGATCGGGGACTTGCGCGGCCACGGCGGCCAGCGCCTCTTCGCCACTGCCGGCAGGGATGACGGAATAGCCATGCCGGCTCAGCAAGGCGCCCACCACGCGCACATTGGCGCTTTGGTCGTCCACCACCAGGATCGTGCCGGCGTTCGGTTGCATCATTTGGGTGGGCGGAATCCGGTGCAGGTAGAGGCCTCGTGAAGACGTATTCACGAATGGGGGGACGTTAACAAATTACATGGGGACGCGACATCGCGACCGCCGCGTGAACCTGAATCGTTCAGTCGACGGCGCGATACTCCCCTGGCTGCAAGCCCTGCAGCTGGTAGCTGCCCATCTCCACGCGCACCAGCCGCAGGGTGGGCAGGCCCACGGCTGCGGTCATCCGCCTTACCTGCCGGTTGCGGCCCTCGCGCAAGGTGACTTGCAGCCAGGCATCGGGTACGGACTTGCGAACGCGCACCGGCGGTTCGCGCGGCCATAGCGGCGGCGTTTCCATCAGCGTGGCCCCGGCAGGCAGGGTGGGTCCGTCCTTCAGCAATACGCCGCCACGCAGCGCCTCCAGCTGCGCGGGCTGCGGGCGACCTTCCACCTGCACCCAATAGGTCTTGGCCAGCTTGTGCCGCGGGTCGGTCAGGCGGTGCGCCAGCGTCCCGACATCGGTGAGCAGGAGCAGGCCTTCGCTGTCGAAATCCAGCCGGCCAGCGGGGTACACATCCGCAGGCAGCCCGAACCCTGCAAGGGTGGGGCGCGGCGGCAAGGTACGGTCGGTGAACTGGCACAGCACCCCGAACGGCTTGTTGAACGCGATCAGCATGCGCCCCCGCGCGCGGGTCAGCCCGGTTTGCGGAAACGCAGGGTCATGCGGTCGCTTTCGCCAATGGCCTTGTATTTCGCGGCGTCAGCGGCGTCGTGGCGGTTGGCGGGTGGCAGCATCCAGACACCGTTCGGGTGGTCCTTGGTGTCCTTCGGGTTGGCGTTGACCTCGCTCTGTGCGTCGAGCGCGAAGCCGGCTGCCTGCGCCATCGCGATCACCTGGGCCTGGCCCACGTAGCCCGACTTGTCATCGGCCGGGACATCGGCCCTGGCGCGGTGTTCGACCACGCCGAGCGTGCCGCCCGGCTTGAGTACGGCGAAGAAGCCCTTGAACATGGCCTCGGCCTGGTTGGCCATGCGCCAGTTGTGCACGTTGCGGAAGGTCAGCACGACATCGGCCGAACCGGCCGGGCCGAATACCGGCGCCTTCGGATTGAAGGCGACCACGGCCACGCGGTCGTACTGCGCGGGTGCGGCGGCGAGCTTGGCGTCGAAGTCGGTGCGCGCCTTGGCGTAGTAGTCGCGCTGGCGGCCGGCATCGAAGGCGGCCGGGTCGATGATCGCGGCGACATAACGCCCGTCGTCGCGCAGGTATGGCGCGAGGATCTCGGTGTACCAACCGCCGCCGGGGGTGATCTCGATCACCGTGTCGCCCGCGTCCACGCCGAAGAAGCCAAGCGTCTGCGCTGGATGGCGGAAGCCATCGCGCGCCACGTTGGCCGGGGTGCGCCAGGCGCCGGCAACCGCTGCCTCCAGGCCGGCGGTGCGTGCGGCCGCGGCGACGGAACCGTCGGTCGATGTCGAGGTCGAGGCACAGCCGGAAACGGCGAGGGCGAGGGCGGCGGCAAGCAAGAGCATCGGACGCATGGCTGTGGCCTTGTATGGAATGGAAGGGACCGCGGGTGCGGGCCGGACGTGGAGAGAAGATGGCACCCTGCAGGTTACACGGGCGTCGGCGTGCCCGCCCGTCGGCACCAACCGATACGGCGAACCGGCCGGGGCCGGATGCGGTCCCTGCAGCGCTTGCGACCCGCCCACCAGCCAGCAGCCGTGGACCGGGTGCTACAACGCAGCCAGCGCCGCGTTGAGCGTGGCGCTGGGCCGCATCGCCGCAGTGAGCGCCTGCATGTCTGGCTGGTAATACCCGCCGATGTCGACCGGCTTGCCCTGCACGGCGACAAGCTCATCGACGATCTTCGCTTCGTGGTCGGCAAGCGCTTGCGCCAGCGGCTTGAAGCGCGCGGCGAGATCGGGATCGGCGGCCTGTTCGGCCAGCGCCTGTGCCCAGTACATCGCCAGGTAAAAATGGCTGCCGCGGTTGTCGATGCCGCCGACCTTGCGCGAAGGCGACTTGTCGGTATCCAGGAATTCGGCATTGGCCGCATCCAGCGCATCCGCGAGCACCTGCGCGCGGGCATTGCCGGTGCTGTTGGCCAGGTGCTCCAGCGACGCCGCCAGGGCCAGGAATTCCCCCAGCGAATCCCAGCGCAGGTAATTCTCCGCGGTGAACTGCTGCACGTGCTTGGGCGCGCTGCCGCCCGCGCCGGTTTCGAACAGGCCGCCGCCGTTCATCAGCGGCACGATCGACAGCATCTTGGCGCTGGTGCCGAGCTCCATGATCGGGAACAGGTCGGTCAGGTAGTCGCGCAGCACGTTGCCGGTGACGCTGATGGTGTCCTCGCCCTTGCGGATGCGCGCCAGCGAATGCGCCATCGCTTCGACCGGCGAGAGGATGCGGAGATCGATGCCGCTGGTGTCGTGGTCCTGCAGGTACTGCTCGACCTTGGCGATCACGTTGCGGTCGTGCGCGCGCGCCGGGTCCAGCCAGAACACCGCCGGCGTGCCGGACAGGCGCGCGCGGTTGACCGCCAGCTTCACCCAGTCCTGGATCGCCGCGTCCTGGGTCTGGCACATGCGCCAGATGTCGCCGGCGCGCACCGCGTGCTCCATCAGCACCGTGCCCGCATCGGAGATCACCCGCACCACACCGTCGCCAGCCATGCGGAAGGTCTTGTCGTGGCTGCCGTACTCCTCGGCCTTCTGCGCCATCAGCCCCACGTTGGGCACGCTGCCCATGGTGGCCGGATGGAACGCGCCGTGCGCCTTGCAGTCGTCGATCACCACCTGGTAGATGCCGGCGTAGTTGCGGTCCGGGATCACCGCCAGGGTGTCCTGCAGCTTGCCCTCCGCATTCCACATGCCGCCGCTGTCGCGGATCATCGCCGGCATCGAGGCATCCACGATCACGTCGCTGGGC
>JAZKHR010000017.1:0-19268 GCA_040385305.1 Pseudomonadota bacterium | reverse complement strand
GCGGTGGTCGAGTTCATCCACACCGCCACCCTGCTGCACGATGACGTGGTCGACGAGTCCGACCTGCGCCGCGGCCGCAGCACCGCCAACGCGGTCTGGGGCAACGCGGCCAGCGTGCTGGTTGGCGATTTCCTTTATTCGCGCAGCTTCCAGCTGATGGTGGAACTGGAGCGGCCGGAAGTGATGCGGATCCTGGCCGACACCACCAACACCATCGCCGAGGGCGAGGTGCTGCAGTTGCTGCACGTACGCAACCCGGACACCGATGAAACCGCTTACCTGCGCGTGATCGAACGCAAGACCGCGGTCCTGTTCGCAGCCGCCACTCGCCTAGGCGCGATGCTGGCCGGCGCCGATGCATCCACTTGCGGTGCGCTGCACCGCTACGGCATGGCCCTGGGCTACGCATTCCAGATCGCCGATGACGTGCTCGATTACGCTTCGGATGCCACCACCATGGGCAAGAACCTCGGCGACGACCTGGCCGAAGGCAAGGCCACGCTCCCGCTGATCCACGCGATGCAGCACGGCGACAGTGAGACACGCACGGTGTTGCGCGCCGCCATCGAGCAGGGCAACACCAATGCGTTGCCGCAGGTCATGGCCGCGATCAACGCGTGCGGCAGTCTCGATTACAGCCGCGAACGCGCCCAAGGTTATGCGGCGGAGGCGGAGGCGGCGCTGGCTGGCCTCGCCGACAACGAATGCGTCACCGCGCTGCGCGGGCTGGCGCATTACGCGGTCAGCCGCGACCATTGAGCCGCCTGCTTCAGACGCAATAAACCGGCGCTCGCTGTGGGACCTTTCGCCAGCAATCGACGTCAGGCAATGCCCAAGCCAGCCTGGCTGCCGGCTGCGTCGGGATCGAACCCGGCAAGCTGCGAGAAGTGCCGGCCCCGCGCCACGTAGTCGCGGTACTGGCCGAAGCTTGGAGCGCCAGGCGACAGCAGGAGTACGCCGCCATCGGGCAACATCGCACGCGCCTGCTCGATGGCTTCCGCCAAATCGGCAGCTGTCGCCAGCTGGAACCTCGGTCCCGCCGCCACCGGCTCCAGCACCGCCTGGATGCGCGGCCCGTTCTGGCCCGCAAGGCCATGGCCCATGGTCACGATGCCGACTGGCGGGGCCTGGCGCACCGCGTTGGCGAACTCGTCCCACGGAAGGCCGCGGTCGTGGCCACCGACCAGCACCACCACTGGCCGGCCTCGGTAGACATCCAGCGCAGCCAGGGTGGCGTGCGGCGTGGTGCTGATCGAATCATTGACGTAGAGGATGCCGCCGCGCACGCCGACCGGTTGCAGTCGGTGCGGCAGCGGCTGGAAGCTGGCGGCCCGCGGGGCCAGCGCCATCGCATCCAGGCCCAGCGCTTCCACTGCCGTCAGCACGGCGCACAGGTTGCTGCGGTTGTGGCGGCCCGGCAGCGCCCAGCCGGCGGTGTCCAGTACGCTCGCATCGCCCCGGTACAGCACGTCCTCGCGCAGGTGCCAGCCACGCGCGTCGCCGTACCAGTGGATGGCGCTGTCCGGCAGCACAAGGCTTGCCAGCAGCGGGTCCGCCGCATTGAGCACGGCCACGCGTGGGGCGGCTTCGGTCACCAGCGCCAGCTTGTCGGCGATATAACGCGCCTGGCTGCCATGCCAATCCAGGTGCTCGGGGAAAATGTTGGTCACGATGGCGACCTGCGGACGCGCGCCGGATGAGGCGACATCGCGGGTCTGGTAGCTGGAGAGTTCCACCGCCCACGCATCGGCCTGGTCATCCAGCAGCTCCAGCAGCGGCAGGCCGATGTTGCCCGCCAGCGCCGTGCGCACACCCGCGCTGCGCAGCAGGTGTGCGAGCAGTGCCGACGTCGTGCTCTTGCCCTTGGTACCGGTCACGCACACCGTGCGCGCCATGGTGCCGTCGCCAGCGTGTTCGCCGAACCACAACCCGGTCCCGCCCATCAGTGTCGTGCCGCGCTCGACCGCGAACTGCGCACTTGGCATGTAGGGGCTGATACCTGGCGATTTTACGACCACCTCGAAATCGGCCAGGCGCTCGCCACTGGCATCAAACTCGATGACCAGCCGCTCATCACCCAGCGCCCGCGCGTCGGGGGCTTCGGCAGGACTGCAGATCAGTGTCAGCTGCAGTATCGGCAGCCGCTTACGCAGCGCGTGGTAAGCCGCGCGACCCTCGCGCCCCCAGCCCCACAGGGCGACGCGGCGGCCTTCCAGCCCGGCGATCAGCACCGGCGCGTGGTCAGCTTGCGAACTGGGCACGCAAACGGTTCCACAACGCAGGCGGGATGCGGTGCTGCTCGTCGATCTCCATCAGCGGTTGCATGCGCAGGTCGCCCGCATCGAGTTGCGGAGCAACGTCGCGTGCGAAACGCTCGACCAGCGCGTCCTCGCGCCATTCCGGACGATCCGCCAGCGCCGCCATGGCCGCCCGCGACTCCCGTCCCTCGCCCACGCATTCGAACGGCTTGTGGTCCCTGAACTCCAGCAGGGCGTCGAAGCCCGCGGTCTGTTCCGGATCGTCCAGCAGGTTGCGACCGGTGATGCCCACCAGGCGGGGCTTGCTCATGAAGGGCGCCAGCGCCAGGAACACGAAATGGCATTTCGGGCAGATCCCGCACCAGCGGCTGGTGGGGCGTTCGCCGAGGATGTGGAAATTGCGGTTGCAGCTGGAGAAGTACGCGTCGTAGCGGCTGACCTTGGCGAACTGGCGGGCTACCGCGAGCTCGCTGAGAGGGCGCAGCAACGAGTAGTAGCGCAGGTCTGCGGCCACGTGCGCCTGCAGGTAATCGCCGAACGCCGATTCGAATTCCCAACCCTTCGACCACTGGTGGTTGACCTCGGTGGTGCCATGGCCATCCGCGGACACGATGGTCGAGCCATAACTGGCCGACCGCTCGTTGGAGAACACCACCTGCCCCGCACCCGTGAGGATTGCGGCAAACGCCATGATCGCGGAGTTCACCGCAGTGACGGGGATATGGCCGTTCCACGCGCCCTGGCGGTTGTATTCGAACAGCTGCGCCGCCAGCTGGCGACCGATATTGAGGGTGGGCAGGCCCGTGTGCGCAGCGCAGGCCGCGATCAACTGCGAGCCGCCGATCCAGGTCACGGTCTGGTCGACATCCAGCGCGCGCAGCGCCTCGATGCTGACAAGCGAATCCTTGCCGCCGCCGATCGCCACCAGCGCCCGCGTGTCCAATCCCAACACGGAGGCCACGGGATCCGCTTCGGCATCCGCGGGAAAGCGGATGCGGCCGTGCAGGTCCAGGCCGTTGCGATACGCGAACTCGCCGAGCCCGTTGACGTACACGAGCTCCAGCAGCGCGGCGGTGTCGGCGTCGATGGCGTAGCCGTCGATGTGGATCGACCCCGGCACTGCCGCCTTGTAGTAGCTGATCCCGGCAATCAGGTGCAGCAGGCGCAACGCGCGTTGCATCGCCGCCTCGCGCGCTTCGTCCATGACAAAGGGAGCGCCGGGAATGGTGACCGTCTCCACCAGCTCCGGGCCGTCATCGAAGGCGTACACCAGGCGCGCAATGCCGGTGGCCGCATCGAACCCGCAGCGGACGAAACGGAAGGCGCGGATCGCGTCGCGGTCGAAACTAAGGTCAGTCATGTCGGATCATTCCGTCGGGCCTTCATCAAGCAGGTCCTCTGCCGGCAGCGCCCGCAGGTTGTATTCGCTGGCCATGCTGGCGCCGTATGCGCCGGCATCGGCGACCAGCATCAGGTCGCCAGGGGTGGTCGCATGCGGCAGCGGCCGCTGCTTTCCAAACAGGTCGCTGGATTCGCAGATCGGGCCAACCACATCGAACGCGGCGACGCCGGCATCTTCCAATCTGTCGAGGTTGGCGATGTCGTGCCAGGCGTCATACAGGGCCGGGCGCAGCAGGCTATTCATGCCCGCATCCAGGCCCACCCGGCGCACGCCGTCCTTGTCCACCACCTGGGTCGCACGCGCCAGCAACACCCCGGCTTCGGCCACCAGGTAACGGCCCGGCTCGATGGCGATGCGGAACTCCGGATACACCGCGCGCATGTCGGCCAGGCCACGCGCCCAGGCATCGAGGTCGAAGGGCTCGTCATCTGCCGTGTAGGGAATCGGCAGGCCGCCGCCGATGTCGAGCATGTCCACGCTGCCGATCCTGCGCGCATATCCGGCCAGCTCGTCCACCATGACCTGCCAGTGGTCCACGGTATCGATGCCGCTGCCGAGATGCGCGTGCACGCCGGTGATGCGAACGCCGATGGCGCGCGCAGCATCAATGAATTCGTCCAGCCGCTGCGCCGGCAGGCCGAACTTCGCCTCCTTGCCTCCGGTGTTGACCTTGTGGTGGTGGCCATCGCCATGGCCGAGGTCGATGCGCAGCCACAGCGCGCGGCCCCGGAAGACCTCCGGCCAGCGCTGCAGCAGTTCGACGTTGTCCACCGTGACGGTGACCTCAAGCGCGAAGGCTGCCTCGTATTCGTGGATGGGCGCGAAACTCGGCGTGAACAGCACGCGGTCCGGCGCCAGGCCGGGCACGGACGCGAATACGCGCTGCAGTTCGCCGAGCGACACGCACTCCAGGCCAAACCCTTCGGCGGACAACGCCTGCAGGATGCGCGGATGCGAGTTGGCCTTGATCGCGTAGTACCGACGGTCAATGGCGTCGATCGCCGAGAGACCGCGCGCGCGGTCGCGCACCGTCGGCAGGTGGTAGACATAGCGGGGCGTGCCCTGCTCCGCCAACGCGGCAAGACGCGCGCGTTCGCCGTGCCACCACGGCGTCGGGCGCGGTCGCAGGCGGCCGTCGATCTCGCGCCAGCGCGGTCCGAACACGCTGGCGTCCTGCACCGGCATCGCCTCGCTGTCGATCAGTGCGGCGTGCAGCAACGGCAGCATCCCGTCGGCTGCGGTTTCGTCGACCACGAAGGTGAGGTTGAGGTCGTTGGACGACTGCGAGATCAGGTGCACGCGCTCGCGCCCGAACATTTCCCAGACTTCGGACAGCTTGTGCAACAACGAGCGCATGCCGCGACCGACCAGGGTAATTGCCGCGCAGGGTGCGATCACCTTGACCCTGCAGACTTCGGAGAGGTCTGCCGACAGGCGGGCGAGCACGTCCGTGTTGACCAGGTTGTCTGACGGGTCCAGCGAGACCGTGACGTTGGTTTCAGAGGAACCGATCAGGTCCACCGACAGGCCATGCCGCTTGAAGCGCTCGAACACGTCGGCCAGGAAGCCCACCTGCTGCCACATGCCGATGCTTTCCATCGACACCAGCACGATGCCGTTGCGCTGGCTGATCGCCTTGACCCCCGGCACAGTGGTGACCGATGCATCGATGCGGGTACCCGGCAATTCCGGCCGGCCTGTGTCCAGGATGCGCATGGGCACCGCAGCATCGCGACAGGGCGCGATGCTGCGCGGGTGCAATACCTTGGCCCCGGTGGTGGCGATTTCCTGCGCTTCGGCATAGTCCAGCCGGGCCAGCAGGCGTGCGTCCGGGACCTCGCGGGGATTGGCGCTGAACATGCCCGGCACGTCGGTCCAGATCTCGACCCGACGCGCGCCGAGCAGGGCGCCGAAATACGCAGCCGAGGTATCCGAGCCGCCACGGCCGAGGATCGCCGTCCCGCCATCGGCATGGCGCGCGATGAACCCCTGGGTGAGCAGCAGTTGCGCGGGTTGCGCGGAAAAGCGCGCGCGCAGGTCCATATCCGCCTGGAATCGGCAGTTCACCGACAGGCGGTCCGCCCACGCGCTGTGGTTGGGCATGCGGATGGCACGCAGCCACTCGCGCGCATCGCACCAGCCGAAGTCCAGGCCCCGCGCGCGCAGGTACGCCGCGCCCAGCGCCGACGACAGCAGCTCGCCCTGCGCCAAGACCTCGGCCTGCCACTCCAGGGGCTGGGCAACCGAGCGCGGATCCTCGCCCAATGCATGCAACGCCTGCAGGCGTGCACCGATGGCGGCCTCCGGATCGATCCCGAGTTCGTCCGCGCAAAACCCGCGATGGCGTGCGAGAAGTCCCGCGATGCGCCCCGTTACATCGTCACCATTGCTGATCGCCAGCAGCTCGTTGGTGACGCCGGACAGTGCCGACACCACCACCAGAACGCGTGCGCGTTCCGCTTGCGCACGGGTCGCAGCGAGCCTGCCGATGGTGTCCCAGCGTTCGCGTTTCGACACCGAGGTGCCGCCGAATTTCAGCACCAGCCAGGATGTGTCGTGCGCGGAAGCGAGGGACATGGCGTGTTTCGGGATGCGCGGGCAATGCCCAAGGTGCGGGCGGTGGTGCATTCTAGCGGCCCCCCGAGCCGGATGCCCCCGCATGGCCCTGCGCCGTTACGTGCAACTCGATGTGTTTGCATCGCGCCCCGGCGCCGGCAATCCGCTGGCGGTGGTGCTGGATGCGCAAGGACTGGACGATGCCGCGATGCAGGCCATCGCGCGCTGGACGCGGCTGCCGGAAACGACGTTCGTGTTCCCCTCGTCGGACGAGGCGAGTTACGGCATCCGCATCTTCAGTCCGCGCCGTGAGGTCCCGTTCGCGGGACATCCCAGCGTCGGGACCGCGCATGTGCTCCTCGACGCCGGCATGGTGCAGCCCCGCGACGGCTCGCTCGTGCAGGATGGCGTTGCCGGCAAGCTGCCCCTGCGCGTACAGCACGAGGGCGCGCTGCGCACGGTCGCGGTACGCACCCCGCGTGCGCGCGTGCAGGAGATCGCGGTCGCCGGTGACGAGCGATTGCGCGGCGCCATCGCCGGGCTGCAGCTCGGCGCACTGCCCCCGGTATTGATGGATGGCGGCCGCCGCTGGTGGCTGGCGGAACTCGCCAACGAGGACGCCCTGCGCGCCGCGACGCCGGACTGGACCGCGATCAGCCAACTGGCGGAGCGCACGGACAGCATGGGCCTGTTCGTCTATGCGCGCAGCAACGATCCGGTCTACCACTACGCGGTGCGCGCATTCGTCGGCGCGCCGGCGCAGTTCGAAGATGCGGCCTCCGGTGCCGCCAATGCCACCCTGGCCGCGTGGCTGGCCGAACGCGGCGCGCTACCCGGGCGCGACGGTTTCTATCGGGTCAGCCAAGGGCGCGAAGTCGGGCACGACGCCATCATCGAACTGCAAGTCGATGGCGAAGGCGAAGTGTGGTCCGGTGGACGCGCGGTACCCGTGGTCACGGGGCACCTGGACTGGCCTGCCTAGCGGTTGCAGCCGGGTTAGGAGCCGGGCTACTGGAGTGCTCGCGCAGCGGCATTTCGAACCGCGAAACAGATTCCCCCTTATCCGGCTCCAGCGGAGACTCGGAGAGCCCTGTTCGAACCACGAAAACACGAAGGGGCCCGCAGGCCCCTTCGCTCTAGATCTGATCCGCGGCGTACTTACTGCGGCGAGACGTCCACCCGTACCTGTACCCGCTCGCCCGGGTGGTAATTCATGCGCCGGGTGTAGCGACGACCGTTGTACTCGTAGGTCACGTCATAGGCGCTGGCCTGGCCATTGCTGGCCTGGCTGTAACCGCCGGCGTAGCCACCGCGCACCGGTTCCGGATCGCACACGGTCACGATGCCCGGACGCACATTGCGATTGGCCTGGGTGCGGTCATACACCTGGCGTCCCGCCATGCCGCCCACCATCGAGCCGATCGCGGTTGCCGCATAGGCGCCGGTGCCGCCACCGACCTTGCTGCCGAGCACCGCGCCCGCAATACCCCCGACCACGGTGGCTACGGTGCGCCCGGTGTTGGTGCCACCCTGCGGGTAACCGTACGGATCGTTGTAGCCGTTCGAGCGATACGCGTCGTTGCCGTAGGTCCCGTACTGGTCGTTCTGCGTGTAGCTGCCGGCACTCCGGGTCTGGTAGCAGCGTTGGCCATTGCTGCCGTAGGACGACGACGTGGTGCCGTAAGCGCCGTTGATCACCGGATCCACGCGGATCACCCGCGCGTAGTCGGTGTAGCTCTCGGGCTGCTGGTGACCGCCGTCATAACCGTTGGCCGGTGGATAGTAAGTGGATTGGGCGAACGCGGCGGCGCTGCTGGACGCAAGGCCGACGGCGAGCAAGGCAGCAGAGAGGCGCTTCATGTGGACTCCGGTCGCCGGGAACAGGAAGGGCCGGCGTGGTGGGGACACTGAGGCCAGTGCGGTAACGCACGCATGAACGTGGACGCCGCGCGGAAAACCGTTTAACTGGCCGACAGGCTATGCCTTGGCCTTCAAGGGCGACCAGTAAACTCACCGGCACCGGCGACAGCCAACCGTCAAGGCGCCTGCGCGGCCCGTGCTTCCTCGCGCGCCACTGCGCGCCGCCCCAGCGCCACCATTGCCAAGGCCGGCAGATACATCAACAGTCCGTAGATCGCGCCCGGCAACGCGATCTGCGGTGAATTCAGCAGGGTGAGCGCAATGACGATGGCCAGCGTGGCGTTCTGCACGCCCACTTCCATGCCGACCGTGATCGCATCGCGCAGGGCCAGCCGACAGCCGCGTCCGAGCAGGTAGCCGAGACCGATCGCCGCGCTCCCCATGGTCAGCGCGGCCGGCCCGACCTGGAACAGCATCGCGCCCAACGTGGCCCGCTCGGTGTAGACCAGCACCAGGATCACCACCAGCAGCAATGCCAGCGAGAACTTGGCGATGGCCGGCTCCACCCTGCGTGCGAAGTCGGGCGCCGAGCGTCGGATGGCCATGCCCAGCATCACGGGAATCAGTACCAACACGGCGAGGTGCTTGACCGTGGGACCCAACGGCAGCCGGATCTCGCGGGCCTCGCCGCCGAACACCTGCAGTGCAAGGTTCACCAGCAGCGGCACGCTGACGAAGGTGGCCAGCGCGCTGATCACCGTCAACGTTACCGCAAGGGCAACGTTGCCGCGCGCGAGGTAGGTCAATGCATTCGAGGAGCTTCCACTCGGGCAGGCCGCGACCAGGACCAGGCCGACGGCAAGCTCGGTGGGCAACGCGAACGCCCACGCCACAATGAAGCCCAGCATCGGCAGCAGCAGGTAATGGCCGGCCAGCCCCACCAGCACCGGCCTGGGCCGCTGGCTGATGCGCTGGAAATCGGCGAGGGTCAGGGTCAGCCCGATGCCCGCCATGATCACGATGATGGCGATCGGCAGTCCGATCTGGACGGCGACGTTGTCTTGCATCGGTTACCCCGTGCTGGCAAGTCGCAACGCAAGGACGCCTGCGCCGGACGAGTGGATGCGCCGATTTAGGCAGGTCGAGGGGGCGGCCGTCATGCTGCACCGCAAGACGCAGGGGGCAGTTTCCGCGCTAATGTGAGCTTCCGCCATGACCGCCCGCCGAGCGACCTGCTCCGGCGCGAAGCGCGGACAGCCATGACGCCAGCTCTCTTGAGAGCATCCTCCACGCAACCGAGGAGACCCGGGCTCATGTCCTATTCGACCCAGCAGATCCGCAACGTGGCCCTGGCAGGCCACCCCGGCGCCGGCAAAACCACCCTGTTCGAAGCCCTGCTGCAGGCCGGTGGCGCAATCCAGGCGGCGGGCAGCATCGAACGCGGCAACACGGTGTCCGACTTCGACCCGATCGAGCGCGAGCGCAGCCATTCGATCGACGCCGCCATCGCCAGCATCGACCACGCCCCGGCCGGGCAGCCGCCGATCCACATCAACCTGATCGACACCCCCGGCTATCCCGATTTCCGCGGTCCAACGCTGTCGGCATTGGCGGCGGTTGAAACGGTTGCAGTCGTCGTGGATGCCGACACCGGCATCAGCTACGGCACCCAGCGCATGATGGAGCACGCCAAGGCGCGCAACCTGTGCCGGGCGATCATCGTCAACAAGATCGATCATCCGGGCGCCAAGCTGGGAGCATTGCTCGACGACCTCCGCAGTACCTTCGGTCAAGAGGTCTTGCCGCTCAACCTGCCGGCGGAAGGGGGCAAGCGCGTCGCCGACTGCTTCTGGCAATCCACCGGTCACAGCGACCTCGGGCCGGTCGCGGACTGGCACCAGAAGATCATCGACCAGGTGGTCGAGGTCAACGAAACGGTAATGGACCATTACCTGGAGCTGGGCGAAGGCGGCCTGTCCGGCGAAGAACTGCACGACGCCTTCGAGCAATGCCTGCGCGAAGGCCACCTGGTGCCGGTGTGCTTCGTCTCCGCGCGCAGCGGCGCTGGCGTGCGCGAACTGCTCGACATCGCCGAACGCCTGTTC
The DNA here is from genome assembly GCA_040385305.1 of Pseudomonadota bacterium. Classification (GTDB taxonomy): domain Bacteria; phylum Pseudomonadota; class Gammaproteobacteria; order Xanthomonadales; family Xanthomonadaceae; genus Thermomonas. The sequence goes on along the minus strand of JAZKHR010000017.1, from coordinate 9,087 downwards.
CCGCATCCGGGCGAGGCCAATCCGCCGCCCTTCGTGAAAGGCGTTGGCGATGAGGCACAGGCGATCATCGCCAGTCCCGATCCGCAAGCGCACGTGATCGCCGATGTGTTCAAGATCATCAACGATCCCTTCGTCGGCAAGCTCGGCATCTTCCGCGTCTACCAGGGCACGGTGAAGAAGGACACGCAACTGTTCGTCGATGACGGCAAGAAGCCGTTCAAGGTCGCCCACCTGTTCAAGCTCAGGGGCAAGGACCACGTCGAGATCGCGCAGGCGATCCCCGGCGACATCGCCGCCGTGGCCAAGATCGAGGAGCTCCATTTCGATGCCGTGTTGCACGACAGCCACGACGAAGACCAGATCCACCTGGCCCCGCTGGCATTCCCGCGACCGATGTTCGGGCTCGCCATCGAGGCCACGCGCAAGGGCCAGGAGCAGAAGCTCGCCACCGCCCTGCACAAGCTGGCCGAGGAAGATCCCTGCTTCCATGTCGAACACGAACTGGAGACCAACGAAACCGTGGTCCGTGGCCTGTCCGACCTGCACCTGCGGGTGAACCTGGACCGGCTGAAAGACCGCCACGGGGTGGACGTCAGCGCGCGGCCGCCGCGCATCGCATACCGGGAAACCGTCGGCGCCAGGGCCGAGGGCCACCACCGCCACAAGAAGCAGACTGGAGGCGCCGGCCAGTTCGGCGAGGTGTTCCTGCGCATCGAGCCACTGCCGCGTGGGGGTGGGTTCGAGTTCGTCGACGAGGTGAAGGGCGGCACCATTCCCGGCCAGTTCCTGCCGGCGGTGGAGAAAGGCGTGCGCCAGGTGCTGCAGGGCGGCGCGATTGCCGGCTACCCGATCCAGGACGTGCGCGTGATTGTTTACGACGGCAAGCACCACAGCGTGGACAGCAAGGAAGTCGCGTTCGTGGCCGCCGGCAAGAAGGCGTTCCTGGATGCCATCGAAAAGGCGCGGCCACAGGTGCTGGAGCCCATCGTGGACCTGCAGGTCAACGCACCCGAGCAGCACATGGGCGATATCAGCGGCGGCCTCTCGGCCAAGCGCGCGCGGATCAGCGGCACGGATTCGCTGCGCGGCGGCGAGATCGTGGTCAAGGCACAGGTGCCGCTTTCCGAGCTGGAAGGCTACGCGGCCGAACTGAAATCAGTGACCGCAGGACGCGGCCGTTACGCCCTGGACTTCAGCCATTACGAACCGGTACCGGCGCAGGTGCAGCAACGCCTGGTCGAGGCCTACAAGCCACGCCACGACGACGACTGAGCGGCGGCAGAAGACGCCAGCTTCACCGGCATCCGGCATCGTTGCGTGGATTCCCGCAACGGTGCTCCCGATGTCCGCCGCCCGCAAAGCCCGGCGTTTCTTCACGCTCCTGCTGACTGCCTTCCTCCTGTTCGCAGCTGGTGCGTGGCTGTGGAGCATGCCGGCGGTGCGCGCCTTGCCGGAGACCGTTCGTTTGTCGCGCATGCCGGTGCCGTTGGAACTGCCGGTGCCCGTCGAGGGCATGCAGGCGGACCGGATCGCGGACACCTGGGGCGCGGCGCGCAGCAGCGGGCGTCGCCACGAAGGCGTGGACATCTTCGCCAGGCGCGGCACGCCGGTGCTGAGCGCGACGCGCGGGGTCGTGTCGCGCATCGGTGACCGCGGCATTGGCGGCAAGCAGGTCTGGTTGGTCGGACCAGGCGGTGAACGCCATTACTACGCCCACCTCGACGACTGGGCACCCGGCCTGCATGTCTGGCAGCGCGTGCAAGCGGGTGACCTGCTGGGCTTCGTTGGCAGCACCGGCGACGCGCGCGGTACCCCGCCGCACCTGCACTACGGTATCTACGCCGCCGGCGGCGCTCTGAATCCATATCCTCGCCTGGCAACTCCAGTGGATAACCCGGCATTCACCGCGCCGCGCTAAGGTGCGCGCATCGCACTCACCGGATCCGCCATGCGCCGCCTTGCCGCACTTGTCCTGCTCGCCCTGGCCGGCCTGCTGGCCGCCTGCTCCAGCCTGGGCTCCGCCGTATTGCTGGGCCGCGACATCGCGTTCACCGCGCCGCAGCTGCAGGCGCAGCTGGACCGCAGGTTCCCGCGCGATTACCAGAAGCTGGGCGGGCTCGTCTCGTTCACCCTGCTCAACCCGCGGCTGAGCCTGCCTGGCGGGGGCCGGCTGAAACTCGATTTCGATGTCGGCATTGGCAGCATGGGCAATGCCAGCCGCAACCCGTCCGGCCGCTTCGCGCTGGAGAGCGGGCTGCGTTTCGATGCCGGCACTCGCGGCCTGCACCTTGACGACCCGCGCATCGTCTCGGTCGACGTGCCAGCCCTGGGCGGCGCGATGAACGACTCCGCGCGCTCCATGCTCAACAGCTGGCTGCTGGACTATGCTCGCGAGGAACCGGTGTACCGCCTCGACGACAGCGCCCTTGGCAGCATGGCCGCACGCAAGATCAACCGCGTCGAGATCGACAGCGGCCTGATCACCCTTCGCCTGGATTGACGATGTGTCATCGAATTTTCTTGCCCGTACTCGCCTCCGCCCTTTTGGCCGCCTGCGGCGGCGACAAGGCCGCCACCAGCGGCCACGCGCAGGGCGACGAAAGCCTGCCCCAGCCGGGCGCGGTCAGTGGCTCGGTGACCGGCATGCCGGACCCCGGCTCGGCCGGCCCCGCCAGGTCGGTTGTCGACGCGGTGCCTGGCAGCTCGGCTGGAATCGTTGCGGGCGAGTCGAGCAGTGGCTCCGCGCTTGACCCGCTAGCCCCGCCCGATGCCATGACCAGCGCCGAGGACGCGGCGCAGGCGCTGGCCGTGCTGCGCGACTACTACGCGGCGATCAACGCACGCGATTTTGCCCGCGCCCATGCGCTGTGGTCAGACCAGGGACAAGCCAGCGGGCAGAGCCTGCAGCAGTTCGCCGACGGACTCGCCGGAACCGAGGGCGTGTCCGTGCAACTGGGCGCCGCCGCCCCGTTGGAAAGCGATGCGGGGTCACGCTACGTCCAGGTCCCGGCCACCGTCGACGCACGCCAGACGGATGGCCGGATGCAGCGCTACACCGGCAGCTTCACCTTGCGCATGAGCACGGCCGGTGGCAGCTGGCATATCGCCTCCGCGGACCTGCGTGAGGTCGTTCCCTGAGCTGTGCCGCGTGTCGCGCAGGTCCCAGTGCCCGCGTGACTCCCCGGCGCTACAACTCGAAGCGGTACGCCAGCTTGACCAGCAGCTGCTCGTCGTCGCGCAGCGCAAAGGCATCGGTGAACTGGTCGAACGCGCCGGCGGCGTACGGGTCGTAGCCAAAGCCGCCGCGCCCGTAGACAACGTAGAGGTTCGACAACGGCGCAAGCTCGTAGCGATAGCGCACCTGGAACCCCATGTTGCGCAGGCTGAAGGCCTGCACCGGATCGTGGCTGCGCACGCCGCGCCCGTCCGCACCGATCCGCCACGGCATGGGATCGTCGGCATCGAAGCCCAGCGCTTCCAGCTTCACCCGCAGCTCCTGCCGGGTGCCGATGTTCCAGTTCAGGCTGGCGCTGAGGTCATAACGGTTCATGTGGAACCCCGCCACCACGTTCTCGAAACCCGGGCCAAGCTCACCGCCTTGCCAGATCAACTGTTCCTGGTCCATCACATGGCCCAGCCACAGCTCGAGGTTGAGCGCGTCGCTGATGAAGTAGGTGCTGCTGGCCGACGCGCTCCACGCGTACGGCGTGTCCTGGCGCAGGCCGCTGCCCACGCTGATGCTGCCCTCTACCTGGAACTGCCACTTGCCCCGACGCGGGAAGCCACGGCCGATGAAGGCATTGCCGCCACTGCGCACGCGCATGGGCCCGTTGCCCCGGGTGATCTGGTCGTCGAACGCGGCGGTGCGCAGCTGCAGGTTCCAGTTGAGGTTGCCGCTGTCCTTGCGCTGGCTGTTGCCATTGACGCGGAACTGGCGCTGGAGCCACAGGCCGGCGTTGTTCTGCAGCCCCTCGATGCGAAAGCGCAGGTTGTGCGAAGACCACGCGGAATCCGCCGGTAGTTCGGTGATGCGCTTGCCTACCTCGAGCTGCCCGTAGTTGAGGTCGTTGCGCCCCAGGTAGCCGGCGTCGTTGACCTCGAAGTCCTCGCCGTAGTGGATCAGCAGGCCGGTCAGGCTCCAGCCCTTGTCGAAGGTCTTCTGCGCGAGCGAGGTGAACGCAATGTCGCGCACGTGCTGGCCTGCCTGTTCGATGTCGCTGCCGACCAGGGTGGAGGAAACAGTGAGGCTGGGATCCGGCTGCCAGCGATGGTCGACGCCCAGCACGTTCGCCTTGCGATCCAGGAACGGGCGATCGACGTTGGTGACCATCGCGCCGAGCTTGTGCGCACCGAACGAGCGCTGCAGGCGGAGCGCGGCGAACCGGCGGCCGGCATCGCCACCTTCGTCGGCCAGGAAGGCGCCGTACTGGGTGGCGCCGAAGCTGCCGTTGAACTTGATCGCGCCGGTGATGTCCGCCGGGCCGCTGCGGTCATCGGCGAATGCCCCCACGCGGCGGGTGTACAGCAGCTGGCTGTTGTCCAGCAGCAGGCCGAAGTCGAAGAAGCCCTGGTTCTCGGTGAAGAACGGGCGCTTGTCGCTGAAGAACGTTTCCTGCGCGCCGAAATTCACCACCAGCGAATCGCTCTCGACCTGGCCGAAGTCCGGATTGACGGTGGCGGTCAGCTGGAACTGGCTGTTGGGCTTCCAGAAGATGTCGGCGCCGGCGTCGAAGCCGTTGTCTCGCGCCACCAGGTCATGCAGGCCCACCACGTACGGCGTGATCGCCAGCAGGGATTGCGCATGCGCGGCGACCTCGATCTTCTCGAACTGGTTGAGGAACTGCGGCCGCTCGAAGCTGATGCTCGGCCAGGCCACGCGCTCGCCGACGCTGCCGACCACGCGGTCGAGGTACACGGCGATGGTGCGCTTGTCGCCGGCCGCCTTCTTCATCGGCGCGGTGTGCCAGGGAATGAGCAGCTCCGCGGTCCACTCGTTGGGGCCGTCCACCACCGCGTGCGCCCAGCTGCCGTCCCAGTCGTTGCTGAACCTGTCGCCGCTGGTGATGGTGGAATCCTGGATGCCGTCGCTCGCGGTGAGGGTGAAGTCGTAGCCGCTGCGGCCATCGCCATCGAAGTCCAGCATCACGTTGACCCGGTCGATGGCCACGTCCTCGTCGCGCCGGCTGCGCTGGCGCGGGGTCGCAACGCCCGCGATCTTGGTGTTGCGGAAGGCCACCGCCAGTCCCTCGGGGGTGGACAGGATCCACGCTTCGGTGGGGTGGCGCGAGGCGGCCTGGGTGTAGGGCTGCACCATCCGGAAATCGGTGACGTGGCGCGCGCCCTGCCACTCGGCGGGGTCGATCACGCCATCCACCGTCACCTGCGCGAGCACCGGGATCGACAGGACTGACAGGACGGCAACGGACAGCAGGGAGAACTGGGGGCGGGACAGGCGCATGGGCGTCGTCGAAAGGCCGCTTGCCGCGGCGATGGCGGCACCTTACGGGCCGCGAATCGCCAGGCTAACTGGCGTAGGTCATGTAAACCTTCGGCACTGCCGCGGCATCGCGGCAATGGCACGCAGGTGCGAACATCCGGGCAGCGCGCCTCAGCGCTTGGGCCGCAGCATGGTCCCGGTGCACTTCTTCGAGCCGCAGCGACAGGCCCAGATCTTCTTCAGGCGCGGGGTGTGGCGCTCGGCCAGGGTGATGCCGTAGTCGTAGGTGAGTTCTTCGCCGGGCTTGATCGTGCGGGTCGCTTCGATGAACACCCTCGACTTGCTGCCGTCGTCTTCATCCTCGTCCATGACGGCTTCGCAGTTAGGCGCGCAGCTGTGGTTGATCCAGCGCGCGTCGTTGCCCTCGAAGTTGGCGTCGATCACCCAGTCGTCGTTCAGGGTGAACAGGAAGGTGTGGCCGCTGTCCACGTCGCCGCTGTCGCCGGCATCGACGTCCGCGTGGGTGCGGCGTCGGCCCTTGTACTCGATCAGGCGCTCGCCCTTCTTCAGCTGCGCAACGGCGAACATGCCATTGCCGTGGATGGCGGACTTGCGGGTGGCGATCTTCTTCGGCATGGACTTCGAGGCACAGGCGGGAAGCGCATTGTCGCCCAGCCACGGCGGGTCGCGCCATGCGTGTCCAGGCCTGGCGTGGCGTCTCCAGCTCCGACCCACTTCCACGGGATTCGCACCATGCACGCTTGCCGGCCGCGGCGGGCTGCACCGGTCAACCCGCGGCGGCGCGGCACGTTTGCATCGGGACACCCCCCGGAGTCCCGACATGCGCCTGCTGCCCGCGGCCCTTGCCGCCATCGTGGTGGTCGCCACGCTGGCCGCACCCGGACACACCCAGCAGCGCCTGAAGCGGCTGCTCGAACAGCGCCGCGAGGCCGGGCCGGTGGTCCCGTTGCCCGCCGGCACCCGGGTCGAGCGCGACATCGCCTATGGCCCGCATCCCAAACAACGCTTCGACGTGTACCTGCCCGCCCAGATTCAGGCGCGCGCACCGATCCTGTTCATGGTCCATGGCGGCGGCTGGCGGATCGGCGACAAGGGCAGCCGCGGCGTGACCGGCAACAAGGCGGCGCATTGGGTGGCGAAGGGCTTTGTATTCGTGTCGACCAACAACCGCCTGCTCCCGGATGCCGATCCCGTGCAGCAGGCGCGTGACGTGGCTACCGCGGTGGCGGCGGTGCAGGCACGCGCAATGCAGTGGGGCGCGGATCCGCAACGGATGGTCCTGATGGGGCATTCCGCCGGCGCGCACCTGGTGGCATTGCTCGGCGCCTCGCCTTCCCTGCTCGCTGGCGCCGGTGCGCGCGCCCCCCGCGGCGTGGTGTCGCTGGACAGCGCGGCGATGGACGTGCCGGAGATGATGAAGAAGCCGTTGCTTCCGGACCTCTACAACAACGCGTTCGGCACCGACCGCGAGTTCTGGGTGGCGGCGTCGCCTTCGCACCAGCTGACCCGCAACGGCCTGCCGATGCTGATCGTCTGTTCCAGCCGGCGGAACGACGCCTGCCCGCAGGGCCGGGCGTTGACCGAGAAGGCAGCCAGGCTGGGCGTGCCGATGCTGGTCCTGCCCCAAGACCTGTCGCACGGCCAGGTCAACCACGAGCTCGGCCTGCCTTCGGCCTATACCCGCGCGGTCGCCGGTTGGATCGACCGCGCCTTGAAGTAGGCGCGGGCACCGGCTTGGCTGCGGGGCCGGCAAATCGTACAATTCCGGTACGCTTTCGAGATCGCCGCCCATGCTCCGCGTCACCAAGCTCACCGATTACGCCACCGTGGTCCTGACCGTGCTCGCCGCGCGGCCGGGCGCGGTGCTGAGCGCGCCGGACCTTGCCGAGCTCGCCGGGCTGGAGGTGCCCACCGTGGCCAAGGTGCTCAAGCCGCTCGCCCAAGCTGGCCTGGTGGATGGCTTTCGAGGCGCCAATGGCGGCTACCGGCTTTCCCGCGCGGCCGAAGCGATCAGCCTGGTCGAAATCGTCGAGGCGATGGAAGGCCCGCTTGGCATGACCGAGTGCAGCCTGCATGCCGGGCAGTGCGGCATCGAGCATTCCTGCGGCGTGCGCGCCAACTGGCGGCGCATCAACGACGTGGTCGCCGACGCCCTGCGCGAGGTGACCCTGGCGCAGATGTTGGCGCCGCCCGCCGCGCGCACCGACGCACGGCGCATCCCCGCGCAACTGGCAAGGGCCTGAGGAGTCGATCATGAGCAACCCATCCCTCCTGGCCGCCGCCCCCGAAGCTTCCGTCGGGAACGCGCAGATCCACGCGCAGCTCGGCCGCAAGTACAGCGCCGGCTTCATCACCGAGATCGAATCCGATTCGCTCCCGCCCGGCCTGTCCGAGGACATCATCCGGGCGCTGTCGTCGATCAAGGACGAACCCGAGTGGATGACCGACTGGCGGCTGGCCGCCTACCGGCATTTCCTGACCATGCCGGTACCGCACTGGGCCAAGCTCAACATCGCGCCCATCGACCTGCAGGCGCTCAGCTACTACAGCGCGCCGAAGGCGAAGTACGCGACCCTGGCCGACGTGCCGCAGGAACTGCTGGATACCTACGACAAGCTCGGCGTGCCGTTGCACGAGCGCGCGAAACTGGCTGGCGTGGCGGTGGACGCGGTGTTCGATTCGGTCAGCGTGGGCACCACCTACCGCAAGGAACTCGCTGAGAAGGGCGTGGTGTTCTGCTCGATGAGCGAGGCAGTGCGGGAGTATCCAGACCTGGTCCGCAAGTACCTGGGCAGCGTGGTGCCCACCGGCGACAACTACTTCGCCGCGCTCAATTCCGCTGTGTTCTCCGACGGCAGCTTCGTGTTCATTCCGAAAGGCGTGCGCTGCCCGATGGAACTGAGCACCTATTTCCGCATCAACGCCGGCCACACCGGCCAGTTCGAGCGCACGCTGATCATCTGCGAGGAGGGCGCGTACGTCTCGTATCTCGAAGGCTGCACCGCGCCAATGCGCGACGAGAACCAGTTGCACGCCGCGGTGGTGGAACTGGTGGCGCTGGACGATGCCGAGATCAAGTACAGCACCGTGCAGAACTGGTACCCGGGCGACGAGAACGGCGTGGGCGGGATCTACAATTTCGTGACCAAGCGCGCCGAATGCCGTGGCGCGCGCAGCAAGGTCACGTGGACCCAGGTCGAGACAGGCAGCGCCATCACCTGGAAATATCCGAGCTGCGTGCTGTTGGGCGACGACAGCGTGGGCGAGTTCCACAGCGTGGCACTCACCCATCACCGCCAGCAGGCCGATACCGGCACCAAGATGATCCACATCGGCAAGCGCACCAAGTCGAAGATCGTGAGCAAGGGCATCAGCGCCGGCCATGGGCAGAACTCGTATCGCGGCCTGGTCAAGGTGGCATCGGGCGCGGAAGGCGCGCGCAACCATACCCAGTGCGATTCGCTGCTGATCGGCAAGAAATGCGGTGCGCACACCTTCCCGTACATCGAGGTCAAGAATCCGACGGCCACCGTCGAACACGAAGCCACCACCTCCAAGATCAGCGACGACCAGTTGTTCTATTGCCGCAGCCGCGGCATCGGCCAGGAAGACGCGGTGAGCCTGATCGT
>JAZKHR010000016.1:0-8353 GCA_040385305.1 Pseudomonadota bacterium | reverse complement strand
TGCCAGCTGCCGGAAGGCGTGGAGATGGTGATGCCGGGCGACAACGTGAAGATGGTGGTGCAGTTGATCAACCCGGTGGCGATGGACGAAGGCCTGCGCTTCGCGATCCGCGAAGGCGGCCGTACCGTCGGCGCCGGCGTGGTGGCCAAGATCGTCAAGTAACTCATCAAGGCGCTCACGCCCAGGCGTGAGCGCAGCCCTGCGTTTGATCCTTCCCGCTCGCGGGAGGGGTCTGGGGTAAGGGCAGGCGGCGCAAGCCGCCGTTGCCCGTTTAGGAGGCACCGCTTTTTGGTTGCCGTTTGTTGCAACACTTCACCAATCGATACGCCAGTAGCTCAATTGGCAGAGCAGCGGTCTCCAAAACCGCAGGTTGGGGGTTCGAGTCCCTCCTGGCGTGCCACTGCGGATGCAGCCTCCGCGCGCAATTCGCAAGAGAGATGACGTTTTGACCAGCAAGACGCTGCAAGCCCCGTCCACTTCCGGTGGAGATATTCTCAAGTACGTACTTGCGCTGCTGCTCGTGGTGGGCGGCGTGGTCGCGTTCTACTGGTTTGAAGGTCAGTGGCCGACCGGTGTGCGCATCATGGCGGTGGTCGCGGGCCTGGTGCTCGGCGCACTGGCGTTCATGACCACGGCCAAGGGCGGCGAGACCCGCGAGTTCCTGTCGGAATCGCGCTTCGAGCTGCGCAAGGTGGTATGGCCTACCCGCGAGGAAACCACGCGTACCATGATGGTGGTGATCATCGTGGTCATCCTGATCAGCCTGCTGCTGGCCGGCATGGACTTCTTCATCCAGATGGGCGTCAAGGCCCTGCTGGGCAACGGCTAAGGGCGGAACGATGGAATCGAACGTGGAAAGCGGGCAGGGCGACAAGCGCTGGTACGTGGTGCATGCCTACTCCGGCTTCGAGAAGTCGGTGGCGCAGGCGCTACGCGACCGCATCGTGCGCATGGAGATGCAGGAGCGCTTTGGCGAAGTGCTGGTTCCCACCGAGGAAATCATCGAGATGCGCGCCGGTCAGAAGCGGCGCTCCGAGCGCAAGTTCTTCCCGGGCTACGTGCTGGTGCAGATCGCCAGCCACGACGAGGGCGGCATTCCCCGCATCGACAGCGAATGCTGGCACCTGATCAAGGAAACCCCGAAGGTGATGGGCTTCATCGGCGGCACCGCCGACCGCCCGCTGCCGATCAGTGACAGCGAGGCGAACGCGATCCTGCAACGCGTGCAGGACGGTGTGGAGAAGCCGAAGCCGAAGGTACTGTTCGAGCCGGGCCAGATGGTCCGCGTGGTGGATGGCCCCTTCAATGATTTCAACGGCGTGGTCGAGGAAATCAACTACGACAAGAGCCGCCTGCGGGTCGCCGTGCTGATCTTCGGCCGTTCAACCCCGGTCGAACTGGAGTTCGGCCAGGTCGAAAAGGCCTGAGCCAACTGCAGGCCGCTGGGAAGATCGGCAAAAACCTGATATGCTTTTCGGCTCCCTGAGGGGAGTCCATCCAGCGACCGGCCGCCTAGTGCGGCCGTCTGCGCGAAATGAATTCGAGTGACGTGACGCCGGGACACGCGCCGCTTTAGACCACACGATCCCGGCCCGATGGGGAGCCTGACAACAGGCGTTTGCACCCGGAGAAGCAGCAATGGCAAAGAAAGTCGTCGGTTACATCAAATTGCAGGTCAAGGCCGGCCAGGCCAATCCGTCGCCGCCCGTGGGCCCCGCCCTCGGCCAGCGCGGCCTGAACATCATGGAGTTCTGCAAGGCATTCAATGCCGCGACCTCCAAGCTCGAGCCGGGCCTGCCCACGCCGGTCATCATCACCGCATATTCGGACCGTACCTTCACCTTCGTCACCAAGTCGACCCCGGCTTCGGTGCTGCTGAAGAAGGCCGCCGGCATCCAGTCCGGCTCCAAGCGCCCGAACAGCGACAAGGTCGGCAAGGTCACCCGCGCGCAGCTTGAAGACATCGCCAAGGCGAAGGAAGCCGACCTGACCGCGGCCGACCTGGACGCCGCGGTGAAGACGATTGCGGGCTCGGCCCGTTCCATGGGCCTCGTGGTGGAGGGTTAAGACATGACGACCAAGCGAATCAAGGCTCAGACCAAGATCGAGCCGACCAAGACCTACTCCATCGATGAAGCCCTGAAGATCATCAAGGACAACAGCAAGGCCAAGTTCGTCGAAGCCGTCGACGTGGCCGTGCGCCTGGGCGTGGATGCCAAGAAGTCGGACCAGCAGGTGCGCGGTTCGACCGTGCTCCCCGCGGGTACCGGCAAGTCGGTGCGCGTAGCGGTGTTCGCCCCGGCCGGCGCCAAGGCCGACGAGGCCCTGGCCGCAGGCGCCGAGGCGGTGGGCATGGACGACCTGGCCGAGAAGATGCAGGCCGGCGACCTCAACTATGACGTTGTCATCGCCACCCCGGACGCCATGCGGGTGGTCGGCAAGCTCGGTCAGGTGCTCGGCCCGCGCGGCCTGATGCCGAACCCGAAGGTCGGTACGGTCTCGGCCAATCCGGCCGAAGCCGTGCGCAACGCCAAGGCGGGCCAGGTGCGCTACCGCACCGACAAGGCCGGCATCATCCACTGCACCATCGGCAAGGCCAGCTTCGAGAACGACGCGCTGAAGGGCAACCTGCAGGCGCTTCTGGTCGACCTGATCAAGGCCAAGCCGTCCAGCTCCAAGGGCACCTACCTGCAGAAGGTCTCGCTCAGCTCGACCATGGGCCCCGGCATTACCGTGGACCAGTCCTCGCTGACGCTCAAGTAATCGCTTCATCCTTCCCGCGAGGCGGGAGGGCGCACGAAATTTTGAAGGCCCCGCATCGGGCAACCGATGCGGAAGCCGTCAAAGACCGCAGGTGCGGTCTGCGCGTGGCAACGACGGGCAAGGATGCTCACACGGCATGGAATCGCCGTTGCCATTGGCGGGATCGCTTAATCCGCATCCGACCGGATGCAGGCCTGCGCAGATGGTGATGCCCTTCTGGAATGTTTGATGTCTAGAACAGCTCTGGTTGGCCACCACCGGGATGCTTGCATCCCCGATGCCAGGGACCGGCATCGCCCAGGACCGCACGTGGCTGGAGCCACGGGCGGAGTTCATTAGAGGAGTGACTATGGCTCTCAATCTGTCCCAGAAACAGAACGTTGTTGCCGAAGTGGCCGAAGTGGCCGCCAAGGCGCACTCCCTGGTCGCGGTCGAATACGCGGGCACCACGGTCAGTCAGATGACCGCGATGCGCAAGAAGGCACGTGAAACCGGTGTGTTCCTGAAAGTCGTCAAGAACACCCTGGCCTCGCGTGCGATCGCGGGCACCGACTACGAGGTTGCGCAGGAATCCCTCGTCGGTCCGCTGCTGTATGCGTTCTCGACCGAGGAACCCGGCGCTGCCGGGCGCCTGATCAAGGAGTTCGCCAAGGGGAACGACAAGCTGCAGGCCAAGGTTGTTGTCGTCGGGGGCCAGCAGTATCCGGCCAGCCACGTCGACTTCCTGGCTTCGCTGCCGACCCGTGACCAGGCGCTTGCGATGCTGGCCCGCGTGCTGTCCGAACCGGCGGCGATGTTCGCCCGCGCGGTCAAGGCCGTGGCCGACCAGCAGGGTGGTGGCGATGCGTCCGCGGACGCGCCTGCCGCCGATGCCGATGCCGATGCCGCGCAGGCCGAACCGGCCTGAGCCGGCGGCCCGACAACGTTTTCCAATTCAATAAAACTTTCCAGAGGTTAATCAAATGTCCCTGTCCAACGATCAAATCGTCGACGCCATCGCCGCCAAGTCGCTGATGGAAGTGATGGAGCTGGTGAAGGCCATCGAAGACAAGTTCGGCGTTTCCGCCGCGGCTCCGGTTGCTGCCGCTGCCGCGGCTGGCCCGGCTGCTGCCGTCGAGGAGCAGACCGAGTTCAATGTCATCCTGAAGTCGCCGGGCGACAAGAAGGTTGAAGTGATCAAGGCCGTCCGCGCGATCACCGGCCTCGGCCTAAAGGAAGCCAAGGACCTCACCGAGGCCGGCGGCACCGTGAAGGAAGGCGCCACCAAGGAAGAAGCCGAGAAGATGAAGAAGGACCTTGAAGCCGCCGGTGCGACCGTCGAAGTCAAGTAATCCGTTCTTGCGTCGTCAGCTGGCATCGACGACACGCTGAAGGCTGGGGGCGAAAGCCCCCGGCCTTCGGCCGTTGTAGCGGAACATGGCGCGGGTCAGTCCCGGCGCGGTTCCGCAAGTACCACCCAGAGTCGAGTTGACAGTCGGAAGTAGCGGGACAGGGCGTGCTGGTGCCGGCAATACCAGCGACTTCCCACTGTCAGTTCAAGCCATTCCCCGGGGCCGCCCGATGCGGCCCGATGAGTAAAGAGGCGCGCCCATGTCCAACGCCACCACCCAATATTCCTTCACCGAGAAGAAGCGCATCCGCAAGGACTTCGGCAAGAGCCGTTCGATCCTGGAAGTGCCGTTCCTGCTCGCCATCCAGGTCGACTCCTACCGCGAGTTCCTGCAGGAAAACGCCGATCCCGCCAAGCGCGAGGACCGCGGGCTGCATGCCGCGCTGAAGTCGGTGTTCCCGATCAGCAGCTACAGCGGCAATGCCGCGCTGGAATACGTCGGTTACAAGCTGGGCGACCCGGCGTTCGACGAGCGCGAATGCCGCAACCGCGGCCTGTCCTACGGTGCCCCCCTGCGTGTGACCGTGCGCCTGGTGATCTACGACCGCGAGTCTTCGACCAAGGCCATCAAGTACGTGAAGGAGCAGGAGGTCTACATGGGCGAGATCCCGCTCATGACCGACAACGGCACCTTCATCGTCAACGGCACCGAGCGCGTCATCGTGTCGCAGCTGCACCGCAGCCCGGGCGTGTTCTTCGACCATGACCGCGGCAAGACCCACAGCTCCGGCAAGTTGTTGTTCTCCGCCCGCGTGATCCCGTACCGCGGTTCCTGGCTCGACTTCGAGTTCGACCCGAAGGATGCGCTGTTCACCCGCATCGATCGCCGCCGCAAGCTGCCGGTCAGCGTGCTGCTGCGCGCGCTGGGCTACACCAACCAGGAAATGTTGAACGAGTTCTTCGACATCAACACCTTCCACATCGAAGCCACCGAAGGCGTGCAGCTTGAGCTGGTGCCCGAGCGCCTGCGCGGCGAGACCCTGGACTTCGACCTGGCCGATGGCGACAAGGTCATCGTGGAAGCCGGCAAGCGCATCACCGCGCGCCACGTCAAGCAGCTGGAGCAGGCCGGCGTTGCCGCGCTGGCGGTGCCGGACAGCTACATCGTCGGCCACATCCTGTCGCATGACGTGATCGACCCGGCCACCGGCGAGCTGCTGGCGACCGCAAACGACGAGATCAACGAGGACATCCTCGGCAAGCTGCGCAAGGCTGGCATCGCCACCATCGGCACCCTGTGGGTGAACGACCTGGACCGCGGCCCGTACCTGTCCAATACCCTGCGCATCGACAATACGAAGACCCAGCTGGAAGCGCTCGTCGAGATCTACCGGATGATGCGTCCGGGCGAGCCGCCGACCAAGGACGCCGCACAGAACCTGTTCCACAACCTGTTCTTCACCTTCGAACGCTACGACCTGTCGGGCGTGGGCCGGATGAAGTTCAACCGCCGCTTGGGCCGCAAGGAAGTGACCGGCGCGTCGGTGCTGTACGACGCCAAGTACTACGCCGAGCGCAAGGACGAGGAATCCAAGCGCCTGGTGGCTGAGCGCGGCCCGGGCTCCGACATCCTTGACGTGATCAAGGTCCTGACCGAGATCCGTAACGGCCGCGGCACCGTGGACGACATCGACCACCTGGGCAACCGCCGCGTGCGTTCGGTCGGCGAAATGGCCGAGAACGTGTTCCGCGTGGGCCTGGTCCGCGTCGAGCGCGCGGTCAAGGAGCGCCTGTCGATGGCCGAATCCGAGGGCCTGACCCCGCAGGAGCTGATCAACGCGAAACCCGTTGCCGCAGCGATCAAGGAGTTCTTCGGTTCCTCGCAGCTGTCGCAGTTCATGGACCAGAACAACCCGCTGTCGGAAGTCACCCACAAGCGCCGCGTGTCCGCGCTTGGGCCGGGCGGCCTGACCCGCGAACGCGCCGGCTTCGAAGTGCGCGACGTGCATCCCACGCATTACGGTCGCGTCTGCACCATCGAGACGCCGGAAGGCCCGAACATCGGCCTGATCAACTCGCTGGCGGTGTTCGCCCGCACCAACCGCTACGGCTTCCTCGAGACGCCGTACCGCAAGGTGGTGGACGGCAAGGTTACCGACGAGGTCGAGTTCCTCTCGGCCATCGAAGAGAACGAGTACGTCATCGCCCAGGCCAACGCGCCGCGCGATGGCAAGGGCAAGATCACCGCGCAGTTCGTGGCCTGCCGCTTCCAGGGCGAGTCGCTGCTGAAGCCGCCGAGCGACATCGACTTCATGGACGTTTCGCCCATGCAGACCGTGTCGGTGGCGGCGGCGCTGGTGCCGTTCCTGGAGCACGATGACGCCAACCGCGCGCTGATGGGCGCCAACATGCAGCGCCAGGCCGTGCCCACGCTGCGCGCGCAGAAGCCGCTGGTCGGCACCGGCATCGAGCGTGCGGTGGCGCGCGACTCGGGCGTGACCGTGAACGCGCGCCGCGGCGGCACCATCGAGCAGATCGATGCTGCCCGCATCGTGGTCAAGGTCAATGAGGGCGAACTGCAGGGCGACACCGATGCCGGCGTCGACATCTACACCCTGATCAAGTACACGCGCTCCAACCAGAACACCTGCATCAACCAGACCCCGCTGGTCAACGTGGGCGACGTGGTCGCGCGCGGCGACGTGCTGGCCGACGGTCCGTCCACCGACATCGGCGAGCTGGCCCTGGGCCAGAACATGCTGGTCGCGTTCATGCCGTGGAACGGCTACAACTTCGAGGACTCCATCCTGCTGTCCGAGCGTGTGGTCGAGGAGGATCGCTACACCACGATCCACATCGAAGAGCTGACCTGCGTCGCCCGCGACACCAAGCTGGGACCGGAGGAAATCTCCGCCGACATCCCCAACGTATCCGAGCAGGCCCTCAACCGCCTGGATGAGTCCGGCGTGGTGTACATCGGCGCCGAAGTGCGCGCCGGCGACATCATGGTGGGCAAGGTCACGCCGAAGGGCGAGAGCCAGCTGACCCCGGAAGAGAAGCTGCTGCGCGCGATCTTCGGCGAGAAGGCCTCGGACGTAAAGGACAGCTCGCTGCGCGTGCCCCCGGGCATGGACGGCACCGTGATCGACGTGCAGGTGTTCACGCGCGACGGCATCGAGAAGGACAAGCGCGCGCGGCAGATCGAGGAAAACGAGATCAAGCGCGTCAAGAAGGACTTCGACGACCAGTTCCGCATCCTCGAGGGCGCGATCTACGCCCGCCTGCGCGAGCAGCTGCTGGGCAAGACCGCCAATGGCGGCCCGGGCGTCAAGAAGGGCGACAGCGTGTCCTCCCTGGTGCTCGACGGCATGAAGAAATCCGACTGGCTGCAGCTGCGGATGAAGGACGACGACGGCAACGATGCCATCGAGCGCGCCACCCGCCAGCTGGAAGTGCACAAGAAGGAATTCGAGCGCCGCTTCGACGACAAGCGCGGCAAGATCACCCAGGGTGACGACCTTGCCCCGGGCGTGCTGAAGATGGTCAAGGTCTACCTGGCGGTGAAGCGCCGCATCCAGCCGGGCGACAAGATGGCCGGCCGCCACGGCAACAAGGGCGTGGTGTCCACCATCGTGCCGGTCGAGGACATGCCCTACATGGCCGACGGGCAGACCGTCGACATCGTGCTCAACCCGCTGGGCGTGCCGAGCCGCATGAACATCGGCCAGATCCTGGAAGTCCACCTCGGGTGGGCGGCAAAGGGCCTGGGCCAGAAGATCCAGCGCATGCTCGATGCGCAGGTCAAGCTGGCGGAACTGCGCAAGTTCCTGGACGAGATCTACAACCACGACCAGACCACCCACGACCAGCGCGTCGACCTCAAGCAGTTCAGCGATGCCGAACTGCTGGCGCTCGCCCAGAACCTGACCGACGGCGTGCCGATGGCGACTCCGGTGTTCGACGGCGCGGACGAGGCCGAGATCAAGAAGATGCTCGAACTCGCCGACCTGCCGCTGAGTGGCCAGACCACGCTGCACGACGGCCGCACCGGCGAGGCGTTCGAACGCGACGTCACCGTGGGCTACATGCACATGCTGAAGTTGAACCACCTGGTCGACGACAAGATGCACGCACGCTCGACTGGCCCGTACTCGCTCGTTACCCAGCAGCCGCTGGGCGGCAAGGCGCAGTTCGGCGGCCAGCGTTTCGGCGAAATGGAAGTCTGGGCGCTGGAAGCCTACGGCGCGGCCTACACCCTGC
>JAZKHR010000015.1:0-21903 GCA_040385305.1 Pseudomonadota bacterium | reverse complement strand
TTGCGCGCCAAACCGTACTTGCCGAGGTAGCGCGGATCCGTGGCCACCAGCGCCGCCAGTTGCGCGCCCGCCGAATGCCCGGCCACGAACACGCGGTCCGGATCGCCGCCCCAGGCCTGGGCGTTGTCAAAGGTCCAGCGCACCGCGCGGGCGGCATCATCGATAAAGTCGGGAAATCCAGCCTGCGGCCATGTCCGGTAGTCGGCAACGATGGCCAGGATGCCGTTCTCGGCCAGGCGCTGGCCAACGAACCGGTATTGCGTGCGGGAGCCGCGTTGCCAGCTGCCACCGTAGAAGAACACCACCACCGGCGCGCCACCGGCCTTGGCGACCGTGGGCCGGTAGACATCGAGCGACAATCCCCGGTCGGCGGCGTACACGACGGAGGCCTCGGGTGGAGGCACGCCGCGGTTGACGAATCCGAGCACCGCACGCTCGCAGCCAGTCGCCAGCAACAGCGAAAGCAGCCCCACAAGGCCAAGCCTGGGTGCACTGGTGCGGGTCGAAACTGCCTTGGGCATCGAGAACTCCATTGCAAAACGTAATCTGGCCTATACGAGGCGGCGCATCGCAGGGATGCGAAGACCGAAGATTGCATCTACCCGCACGACGGCAGCGTACAGACCAGCATGCAAACACTCTGCGACATCTCGCGAATCCCCCCTCCATCGAGCGCCTGCCGAGCGCGCTTGCCTGCCGTGATCCGTGCCGGTGCAAGGGTGCTGCTGTGCTCCGCCTTGCTGTCGCCTGCGACTGCGCTGGCGCTGGATCGCTACCAAGGTTCGGCCTACAGCGAGCGTGATGGCAGCCTGCTGTACCGCGAAACGCATTGGCGCTACCAGGACCTGGGCAAGCCAGCACGCCTGGTGGTGTACAGCTGTGCCGACGGCACGCCCTTTGCGCGCAAGCGGGTCTGGAGCGGCGCCCAGGCCAGCGCACCCGATTTCGAGTTCATCGATGCCCGCGACGGGTATCGCGAAGGCGTGCGCCGCACCTCGGGCCGCCGCGAAGTCTATGTGCAGGCCAACGCCAAGGCCCCGCTGCGCAGCCGCGCCATCGACGCCCCGGCCAATGCCGTGATTGACGCCGGGTTTGATGCCTTCGTGCGGGCGCAGTGGCCTGCGCTGGCGAAAGGCGGCAAGGTCACCGCGAAGTTCCTGCTGCCGAGCCGCCAGTCCTTCCTGGGCGTCGGCATCCGCAAGGTCGATGCCGCCGCCGCAGCCTCGGCCGACGAATTGCGCCTGCGCATGAACCTGGACGCCTGGTATGGCTTTGCCGTTCCAGAAACCACGCTGACGTACCAGACCAAGACACGCTGGCTGCGGCGGTTCGAGGGCATCGGCACCATCCGCGACGCCAAGGGCCGCAACCAGGCGGTCCGCATCGAATTCCCGCAACAGCCCGCGGCGGGCGCCACCCAGGCGGACCTGCAAGCCGCGCTGGCGGCGCCCCTTCAGCGCCAGTGCCGAGGATGAGCATCATGTCGACCGGAGGCAGCCGGGTGCTCGCGACAAGGCCAAGGCCACGATGGGCGACCCTCCCCTCGCGAAAACACGCCCATCGGCGCGGAGAGCGGGTAAGCTCGCTCCCTGTCACCCGTAGTCGAGAGCGTCGAATGGCCGAGCTGGACGTGATGGATCACGATGCAGTCGCACCCCTGCTCGCGCAGGTAGCGAATGGAGACCAGGGCGCGTTTGCTTCCCTGTACCAGAATACGTCGGGAAAACTGCTGGGAATCTGCCTGCGCGTCCTGTCGGACCGTGCAGAAGCGGAAGACGTGTTGCAGGAGGTTTACGTGACCATCTGGAACAAGGCCGCCAGCTTCGATGCCGGGCGCGCCCGCGCCATGACCTGGCTGGGAACGATTGCACGTAACCGCGCGATCGACCGCTTGCGCTCGTTGCCGGCGCCCTCCACCCGCGCCTCCTTCGAGCTCGCCGAGGCCGCCCCGGACCTGTCCCCGTCGCCGTCCGCGCATGCCGAGAGCGCCGATGACAAGGTGCGCCTCGATACCTGCCTGGAACAACTCGAGCCACGCCGGCAGGTACTGATCCGCACTGCGTTCTTCGACGGAGCCACCTATGAGGAGCTGGCAACGCGTTCCGGCTCGCCGCTGGGCTCGATCAAGAGCTGGATCCGCCGCGGCCTGATGCAACTCAAGACGTGCCTGGAACAATGAACATTCCCCGCGAACAGTTCGACGACGGCGCCGGCCAGGTGCCACCCAGCGACGAGGTCCGCGCCGGCGAGTATGTGCTTGGCGTGCTGGACGCCGAAAGCCGCCGCGGCGTGCAGGCGCGGATTGCACGCGAGCCCGGTTTCGCCCGCCTGGTGGATACGTGGCAGGAACATTTTTCCGCGTGGTTGCTCGGGGTGCCGGCGGTGACGCCGGGTGCGCACGTTTGGCCGCGGGTTCGCACGCAGCTGGGATGGGCATCGGTCGAGGGCGCGCGTCCCGGGATCTGGAACAGCGCAGCGTTCTGGCGTGGTGCAACCTTGCTGGCCACGGCAGCCAGCGTGGCGGCGATCGTGGTCGGCCTGCAGTCGCGCGGCCCAGTCGCGCCGCCCGCCCCCGTCCCTCAAGTGGTCGTGCAACCTGCGCCTGCTCCGGTGGTCGAAGAAGCTGCCGCCAAGCCGGTCACCGTGCTTGCGCGCGACGACGGCAGCACGGGTTGGATCGCGACCATCGATGTCGCCACCGGCAAGATGCTGATGGTACCCGTGCCTTCGCCCGCAGACGCCGAAGGCCGGGTCAACGAACTGTGGTTGATCCCGGATGGGCAGGCACCGTTGTCGCTCGGCTTGGTGTCGAACGACAAGGCGCACACCGTCGACATACCGGCCGCCATTCGCCAGGTGTTGGCGGTGGGTGGCACGCTTGCTGTCACCCTCGAATCCGAACAGGGCATGCCGCACGCGGCACCGACTGGTCCGATCGTGGCGAAGGGCGGCATCCAGCAGATCTGATGCGCCGTGCTGGGGCCGGCGAGGCTGCATCCATCGATGCAGCCTCGTCGTATCAATGGCATCGATTGAATGCGTGGAGTGATGCATGGAAAGCCCCTCGCCCGCCGGCATGATGGCGAAGGCGAATTCGCTGGATGCGTTGGAAGCAACGCAAGCAACCGCCGACCATTCCCCGGCTCCAGCACGTTTTGGCACGCGCACCATTCGCCGCTGGTTCGACACAGAAGCGCCGCTGCCCTCGACGGTCGACGATCCGGCGGATGACCGCATCGACTGGCTGCGTGCGGTCCCGTTCGTGGGCCTGCACCTCGCGTGCCTTGCGGTGCTATGGGTGGGCGTCTCGCCCATCGCGCTGGCGGTAGCCGCCGCGTTGTATGCGGTGCGCATGTTCGCCATCACCGGTTTCTACCATCGCTATTTTTCCCACCGCACGTTCCATGCGCCACGCGTGGTCCAGTTCGTGTTCGCGGTGATCGGCGCGTCCAGCGTGCAGCGCGGGCCCTTGTGGTGGGCGGCGCACCACCGCACCCATCATCGGCATACCGACACGCCCCTGGACCCCCATTCGCCGCGCGTGCACGGATTCTTCCGCAGCCATGCCGGCTGGTTCCTGACCCGGGGCGGATTCCGCACGGATTGGGAGCGCATCCCGGACCTTGCGAAGTTCCCCGAGCTGCGTTGGCTGGACCGTTACGACACGGCCATCCCGGTGCTGTTGGCGGTCGCGCTCTATGCGCTCGGTGCGGTACTGCAGGAGATTGCGCCGCAGCTGGGCACCAGCGGCGGTCAGATGCTGGTGTGGGGATTCTTCGTGTCCACCGTGGTGCTGTTCCACGCCACGGTCACCATCAACTCGCTTGCGCACCGTTTCGGCAGCCAGCGTTTCCAGACCAATGACGACAGCCGAAACAACCTGTGGCTGGCGCTGATCACGTTCGGCGAAGGCTGGCACAACAACCACCATTTCTTCCCGGGCACCGCGCGCCAGGGTTTCCGCTGGTGGGAGATCGACCTCACCTGGTACGGGCTAAAGCTGATGTCGTGGCTGGGACTGGTGCGTGACCTCAAGCCTGTCCCTGCCTGGGTCGCGGCCAAGGCGCGGGGCTGATGCGCATCGCGGTCATCGGGTCCGGAATCTCCGGCCTGGCATCGGCTTGGCTGCTGTCGCGCAGGCACCAGGTCGTGCTGTTCGAGGGCAACGACTACCTCGGCGGGCACACCCATACGCACGACATCGAACTCGATGGCGGGCAGTATCGCGTCGACACCGGTTTCATCGTCCACAACCCGGTGCATTACCCGCTGCTGACGCGCATGTTCGACGAACTCGGTGTGGCCACCAAGCCCACCACCATGAGCTTCTCGATGCACAGCGAAGCCAGCGGCGTGGAATACAACGCGACCTCGCTGGACGGCCTGTTCTGCCAGCGTGGAAATCTCCTGTCCCCGCGGTTCTGGCGAATGCTCGCGGACTTGCGTCGTTTCTACCGGATCGCGCCACGGCTGCTGGAGACGGATGATCGAGGCCCCACCCTCGGCGATTACCTTGTCCAGAACGGCTTTGGCGACGCCTTCCGCGACGAACACCTGCTGCCCATGGCCTCCGCACTGTGGTCGTCGCCCTCGGCGCAGATCCTCGCGTTCCCCGCGCGCTACCTGATCCAGTTCATGGCCAACCACCACATGCTGCAGGTCGGCGGACGTCCGGATTGGCGGGTGGTGGACGGCGGCTCCAACACGTACGTGCAAGCATTGCAGGGGCACTGGAACGTCGAGGTGCGCGTGAGCATGCCGGTGCACTCGGTGCGCCGTGATGCGGACGGCGTCGACATCCGCACCGGCGCAGGCAGCGAACGCTTCGACCAGGTCGTGCTGGCCTGCCACAGCGACCAGGCGCTGGCCCTGCTTGACGATGCCGATGAGCACGAGTCCTCGATCCTCGGCGCCATTCCTTACCAGACCAACGACGTGGTCCTGCACACCGATGCCAGCCTGTTGCCGCGCAACCGCAAGGCGTGGGCCGCATGGAATGCGCACGTCCCGCGCGACACTTCCGATGCCTGCACGGTCAGCTATTGCATGAACCTGCTGCAGGGCATCGACGCGCCGCAGCCACTGGTGGTGACCCTCAACCGCACCCAAGCCATCGACCCCTCGCGGATCCTGCGACGGATGGCTTATGCGCATCCGGTCTACACACACGCGTCGGTGGCGGCGCAGGGCCGCCGGGATGTGATCCAGGGCCAGCGCCGTACCTGGTTCGCGGGCGCCTACTGGGGCTGCGGCTTCCACGAGGACGGCATCCGCAGCGCGGTTGAAGTCGCGCGCGGGCTCGGCGTGCGCTGGGAAGCGACGCCCGTGTCCGCACTTCCGGACGCTGCCCCCATCGCGGCATTGGCGCCGGCATGAGCGCGACGCCGGCATTCGCCAGCGCCATCTACGAGGGCCGCGTGCGCCATCGCCGGCACGCCCCGCGCGCGCATGCCTTTGAATACCGCATGGCCCAGCTGTACCTGGACCTCGATGAGGTGGACCGGGTGTTCGCCGGGCGCTGGCTGTGGTCGGCGGCGCGCCGGAATGTCGCGGAATTCCGCCGCAGCGATTATCTCGGACCGTCGCGGATGTCATTGGCGGATGCCGTGCGCAGCCGCGTGCAACAGGCGACCGGCGTGCGTCCGAGCGGGCCGATTCGCCTGCTTACCCATCCACGGTATGCCGGCTACGTGTTCAATCCGGTCAGCCTGTACTACTGCCACGCAGCCGACGGAACGACGCTCGAACACGTGGTTGCCGAAATCACCAACACGCCGTGGCGCGAGCGCCACGCCTACGTGCTGGATGTAGGTGCCGCGAAGGCGCGCGGCCGCAGCTGGCACTGGGATTTCGAGAAAGTCTTCCACGTGTCGCCGTTCCTGCCGATGGATCGTCAATACCACTGGAGCATCAGTACGCCGGGCGAAGACCTGCAGGTCCACATGGAGGTGCTGCGCGACGGCCAGCGCGAGTTCGACGCAACCCTCTCCCTGCAGCGCCGCCCGCTGGATGGCGCGGGACTGGCGCGCGTGCTCTGGCGTTACCCGCTGATGACTGCGCAGGTACTGGCCGGAATCCACTGGCAGGCGCTGCGCCTGTGGCTGAAAGGCACCCCCGTGCACGACCACCCGAACCCGACGCGAGACCCCGCATGAGCCAGGCTGCCGAACATCTCGCCCCGCGTTTCGACCACCGCCCATACGGCGCACTGGACCGCTTCCTGCGCCAGCGCCTGCATGCGCAGATGGCGAACCTGCAGGGCCGCCCGCTGAAGATCGTCGACGCGCTGGGCAGCGCCGAACTGGCACGCGGGGGCGGCACGGCCAATGCCATCACCCTGCAGGTCAGCGACCCCGGCTTCTACCGCGCGGTGGCCGCCAATGGCAGCGTAGGCGCCGCCGAAGCGTACATGGACGGGTACTGGAGCTGCGACGACCTGGTGGGCCTGGTCCAGCTGCTGGTGCGCAACCGGTCCCTGCTCGACGGCATCGAAAGCGGCTGGGCGCGTCTGGGTGGTCTCGCCATGCGCGGCCTGCATGCGGTGCGCCGCAACACCCGCGATGGCGCACGCCGCAACATCGCCGCCCACTACGACCTCGGCAACGAATTCTTCCGCCTGTTCCTGTCGGACGACCTGATGTATTCCTCTGCCCTGTACGCGGGCGCCGACGACAGCCTCGAGCAGGCCTCCATACGCAAGCTCGACCGCATCTGCGAAAAACTGCGCCTGCAACCGGGCGACCGGGTGGTCGAGGTCGGCACCGGCTGGGGCGGCTTTGCCCTGCATGCCGCGCGCGAGTACGGCTGCCACGTCACCACCACCACCATTTCGCGCGAACAGCACGCATTGGCCAGTGCCCGCGTCACCGAGGCCGGCCTGCAGGACCGGGTCACCTTGCTGCTGGAGGACTACCGTGACCTGCAGGGGCAGTACGACAAGCTGGTATCGATCGAGATGATCGAGGCCATCGGCGCACCGTTCCTGGACACCTACTTCGGCAAGCTCGGCAGCCTGCTCAAGCCGGAGGGCCTCGCCCTGGTCCAGGCCATCACCATCGAGGACCACCGCTACGAGCAGGCGCTGCATTCGGTGGATTTCATCAAGCGCCACGTGTTCCCGGGCTCGTTCATTCCGTCGATCGCGGCGATGCTGGAGAGCAAGGCGCGGAGCACGGACCTCGCGTTGGTGCACCTGGAGGATTTCGGGTCTTCGTACGCACGGACCCTGCAGGCGTGGCGGCAACGCTTCATGGCGCGCCTGCCGGAAGTGCGCGCGCAAGGGTTCGACGAACGCTTCGTGCGCATGTGGGAGTTTTACCTGGCCTATTGCGAAGGCGGCTTCCGCGAACGGTCGATCGGCGTGGCCCAGCTGCTGATGGCAAAGCCCGGAAGCCGCAACGCGGAGTTTCTCCCGGGACTCCACGGGATCGAGGCCTGATATGCGCTTCTGGGCCAACCTGGTCGGCTACCAACTGGTGTGGTTCGGCGTGGTGATCTGCGCCGCGCGCGGCCAGCCATGGCTGTCGGTGGCGCTTGCAGCTGCGTTCGCCGCGCTGCAGTGGCTTTTCTCGAAGCAGCAGGCGTCCGATGCGCGCCTGCTCGCCTGCTCCGTGGCATGCGGCATCGTGCTGGATGGGAGCCTCGCGGCCAGCGGGTTGCTGCAATACGCCTCGCCGCAGCCCTCGGTGCTTGCGCCCGTCTGGATCCTGGCGTTGTGGGCGGCATTCGCGATGACGATCAATCACTCGATGACTTTCCTGCGCGGTCGCCCGTTGCTGGCTGCCGCATTCGGGGCGGTGGGCGGACCGCTCGCTTACCTGGGTGCATCACGCGGCTTCGATGCCGTCGCGTTCCCCGATCCGGCCACGCCTGCGCTGCTCGCATTGGCGCTGGGGTGGGGCCTCGCCATGCCTGCCTTGGCTGTATTCGCCAAGCGCTGGCAAGACATCGCACCTGAGGCGTTACCGGTCGGAGCCGCGCCATGAGCACTTTGCAATCGCTTGCATTGGTATGGGCACTGGCCGCCATTGCCCAGACCGCAGGCTGGGTGTGGCAACGCAAGCGCAGCAATGCCGGCATCGTCGATGTGATCTGGTCGTTCGGAGTCGGTGGCGCCGCGGTGCTGCTGGCGTTGCTCGGTACCGGCGCAATGTGGCCGAGGATCCTGCTTGGCGTTCTTGGCGGCATCTGGGGCGCGCGACTGGGCCTGCACCTGTGGCATCGCGTGCGCAGCGAACCCGAGGACGGTCGCTACGCCAACCTTCGCCTGCGCTGGGGCGATGACCAGCGCAAGTGGTTCGCCTTCTTCCAGTTCCAGGCGCTGTTGGTGACCCTGTTCGCGATTCCGTTCGTGGCGGTGGCGCGCAATCCGGCCGATGGCTTCAGCGCATGGATGCTGGCCGGCGTTGCGATCTGGATCGGAAGCGTGGTCGGTGAAGGCATCGCCGATGCCCAGCTGGCCCGCTTCCGCACGAATCCCTCGAACCGCGGCAAGACCTGTCGCGATGGCATGTGGCGCTATTCGCGCCACCCCAATTACTTCTTCGAATGGCTGCACTGGTTCGCTTACGTCTGCTTCGCGGTCGGCTCGCCGATCTGGTGGCTGGCATTGGCCGGTCCGGTGGTGATGTTCGTGTTCCTGCGCTGGATCAGCGGCATCCCCTACACCGAGGCGCAGGCGCTGCGTTCGCGCGGCGAGGATTACCGTGACTACCAGCGCACCACGCCCATGCTGTTCCCTTGGTTCCCGAAATCCCCCGCGAGGCAAGACCCATGAATGCTGCCACCAACACCCTTGAGCTCCCCGCGGACCAGGCGGCCCCGGGCCTGCTCGGGCTCGCCGAACGCGGCGTGTTGCCGGACGCACTGGTGCGCCTGGGCATCCGCCGCATGTGCGCGCAACGGCTGCAGGAGGAATCCCGCGGCGGCGCCGACGTGCAGGCGGAACGCTTCGCACGGCGCATCGCCGAGCTGCGCGAAAGCCCGGTGGCGATCCACACGGACGCCGCCAACCGCCAACATTACGAACTGCCGCCGGGCTTCTTCGAGCAATGCCTGGGCCCGCGCCTGAAGTATTCCTCCTGCTACTACCCCACCGGCAACGAAACCCTGGCCGAAGCCGAGGATGCGATGCTGGCGCTCTACTGCGAGCGGGCGGAACTGGCCGACGGGCAGGACATCCTGGAGCTTGGCTGCGGCTGGGGCTCGCTGACCTTGTGGATGGCGGAGCACTATCCGAATGCCCGCATCACCGCGGTCTCCAATTCACGGCCGCAACGCGAACACATCGAGGCGCGCTGCCGGGAACGCGGCTTCACCAACGTCCGCGTGATCACCTGCGACGTCAACCAGCTTGCACTCGAGCAGAACCAGTTCGACCGCGGCGTGTCGATCGAGATGTTCGAGCACATGCGCAATTACGACGCGTTGCTCGCGCGCATCGGCAGCTGGCTGCGCCCGGGCGGCAAGCTGTTCGTGCACATCTTCTGCCATCGCACCCTGCTGTACCCGTTCGAGACCGAGGGCGACGACAACTGGATGGGCCGGCACTTCTTCACCGGCGGGCTGATGCCGTCCGCCGACACCCTGGCCTTCTTCCAGCGCACGCTGCGCCTGGACCAGCGCTGGCTGCTTGACGGCCGCCACTACGAGCGCACCGCCAACCACTGGCTGCAGATGCAGGATGCGCGCCGCGAAGCGGTGATGCCGATCCTGCGCGAAGCGTACGGCGACGCCGCCGAGCTGTGGGCGCAACGCTGGCGCATGTTCTGGATGGCCTGCGCGGAACTGTTCGGCTACGACCAGGGCCAGCAATGGATGGTGGCCCATTACCGCTTCAACCGGGAGAACTGAGATGCGTCGTTCCTTGATCCTCAATGCTTTGGTTGCGATCGGCCTCGGCTCGCTGGTGTCCGCCTGCGCCACCACCACGCCTCCCACCGTACCGCCCGTGGCCAGCGTGGACCTGCCCCGCTTCATGGGCGACTGGTACGTCATTGCGCACATTCCCAGCCGGCCCGAGCGCAAGGCATACAACGCGGTCGAGAACTATGCGTTGCAGGCAGACGGCACCATCCAGACCACGTTCCGCTACCGCAACGACGGTTTCGACGAGCCGCTGAAGACGATGCTGCCGAAGGGATTCGTACGTCCCGGCACCAACAACGCGGTATGGGACATGCAGTTCGTGTGGCCGATCAAGGCCGAGTACGTGATCGTGCAACTGGACCCGGCCTATACCTTGACCGTGATCGCCCGCAGCAAGCTCGACTACGCCTGGATCATGGCGCGCACGCCCACCATTCCCGAAAGCGACTACAACGCCGCGGTGGCCCAGCTCAAGGCGCTAGGCTACTCGTTGGAAAACCTGCGCAAGGTGCCGCAGCAGTGGCCGGAAGCGCAGGGGCCGCGCCCCCCGCAGTAAGCCTGCGCTTCCTGGATCAGGTGCCGCCGGCCCCGCGCGCCGCCAGCATCCGGTCCAGCATCGATTTCAGCGCCAGCGGCCGCAGCGGCTTGACCAGCAATGGCAGGCCGGCTTCCTGGGCGGCGTTGCGCACTGCACCGGTCTGGTCTGCGCTGAGGATCAGGCACGGCACCGAGCCGAACTGCCGCGACAGCCGTGCATGCAGGGACACGCCGTCGTCCCCGCCGTCCAGGTGGTAGTCGAAGATCCACAGTTCGGCAGGCGCCGCGGCCAGCGCATCAGCCGCGCCTGCGCCGTCGGCGACCGCGCACACCGTGCAGCCCCAGCTTTGCACCACCGCCTGCAGCGCGCCAAGCGCCTGTGGCTCGTTGTCGACCAGCAATACGCGCAGGCCAGCCAGGCCCTGGCGCAGCGATCGCTGCGGCCCGGCGTCCGCAACCCGCGGCACGTCGATGGCGAACATGCTGCCTCGTCCCGGCTGGCTGCGCAGCAGCAACCGCGCGCCCAGCAGTCCTGCGATGCGTTCCGAGATCGCAAGCCCGAGCCCAAGCCCCTGGCCCGGCGCATCCACGCCGCGGCGGAACTCTTCGAAGATGGCCTGGTGCTGGTCGAGGTCGATGCCGGGACCGGTGTCATGGACCTCGATGCGCACTGCGTCGCCCTGCCGGCGCACGCCGAAGAGCACGCTGCCCTCCGCCGTGTAGCGCACCGCGTTGGCCAGGAAGTTCTGCAGCACCCGCCGCAGCAGCTGCGGGTCGCTGCGCACCCATGCGCGGGTGGGCAGGTGGCGCAGGCGCAGGCCCCGCTCGGCGGCGAGGATGCGGAACTCCGACACCAGCGGATCCAGCACGTCGGACAGCGGGAAGTCGCGCAGTTCCGGGGTCAAGCCTCCCGCCTCGAGCCGCGACATGTCCAGCAGCGTAGTGAGCAGGTCGGTGGTGGAATCCAGCGCGCCACCGATCTGCCGCACCAGCTCGCGCTGCGACGCATCCGCGCGCTGCGCCAGCGCATCGGCGAAAAGGTGGGCGGCATGCAGCGGCTGCAGCAGGTCGTGGCCGATCGCCGCCAGGAAGCGGCTCTTGGCGTCGTTGGCGTGCTCGGCATCGAGCTTGGCGTTTTCCAGCAGGGCGGTGCGTTCGGCCACGCGTTGCTCCAGGGTTTCGTTGATGCGCTTGAGCCCTGTCTCGGCCTGTCGGAAGGCGGTGACATCGGTGAAGGTCGCGACGAATCCGCCCCCCGGCATGGGATTGCCACGGATCTCGATGGTGCTGCCGTCGGGAAACACCCGCTCCGACAGGTGCGAGGTGCCGGCGCGCATGTGCGCCAGCCGCCGCTGCAGGGCCATATCGGAGCCGTCGATGCCGGCGATCTCGCGCATGGCCCAGGACGAGGCTTCGGCGATCGGCATGCCGACCTGCAACATGCCGGTGGGGAACCCGAACAGCTGCGCGTAGCGTGCGTTCCAGGCAACCAGGCGCAGGTCGGCATCGACCACGCTGATGCCCTG
Source organism: Pseudomonadota bacterium (assembly GCA_040385305.1). Lineage (GTDB taxonomy): Bacteria > Pseudomonadota > Gammaproteobacteria > Xanthomonadales > Xanthomonadaceae > Thermomonas. The sequence continues at coordinate 9,973 of JAZKHR010000015.1, read as the reverse complement.
GCTCATGTTTTCCAGCGCTGCTTCCAGCACCCTCTGGTTGAAGCGAAGGTCCTGGCTGGCTTCGCCGACGATGGCGGCCACCGTGTCGAGGTCGGCTCCCACCTGGTCGCGCCGCGCCGCGTCCAGCAGCACCCGCGCCGATGAAGAGCCCAGCACGGACGACAGCGCGCGCTCGATGCCGGTTTCGACGTCGCCGCCGGCGCGCAGGAACGCATCCACTTCGGCAGCGGGCAGGAAGCGCCGGGCGACGTTGTCCAGGCTGCGGGCATCCAGCCCGCGCACGCCGAGCCGCGCCGACGGCCATTGCCACAGCGACAACAGCAAGGTGACCGCGGTGCCGACGAACAGGCTTCCCGCGACAGCGCGGCCAAGCGGGCTCCAGCCAGTCAGCCCGAACAGGCTGTCCGGCGCCAGCCACTGGATGCCGAACGGGCCGTGCTGCGACCAGGCAGGCAGTTCGCCCTGCGCGCCCAGCAGCAACGGCAACGGCAGGCACCAGCCCCAGGTGAGGAAGGACGCAAACAAGCCGGCCAGGGCCGCCCGCGGCGGTGTTTGCGGAAGCCACACGGCGAAGGCCAATGCGGGCGCCAGCGTGGCCAGCGCGGAGAACGACAACGCCCCCACATCGGCCAGCGCCGCATTGCCGGCAATCGAGCGGCTGTATCCCCAAGCCAACAGCATGATCGCCACGATGCCCGCGCGCCGCAGCAGCAGCACGTTACCGCGCAGGTCGCCGGCATCCCCGCGTGCCCACGCACCGCGCAGCAGGCCCGGCGCCAGCCAGTGGTTGCCGATCATCAGGCTCAGGGTCAGCGTGCTGACCACCACCATCCCGGTGGCGGCGCTGAGTCCACCCAGGAACGCGAACAAGGCCAGGCCCGCGTGTCCCTGCGACATCGGCAAGGCCAGCACGTACAAGTCCGAAGGCACGCCCTGCCCGGCCAGCAATGCATCGCCGGCACGCGCCAGTGGCAGCACCGGCAGCGCGATCAGCACCAGGTAAAGGGGGAACAGCCAGCGCGCGGTAAGCACGTGGCGCTCGTCGCGGCACTCAACCACGCCCACGTGGAACTGGTGCGGCAAGGTGAACATGGCCAGCACGCCCAGCAGCACCAAGGGGATGAAGCCGCCGCTGTTGCTGGCATCGAACGGCTTGCTGGGCACTGGCAGGTCGAGGCCGAACCAGACGAACACGCCCAGCGCCAGCATCGCCGCCAGCTTGAACAGCGATTCGAACGCCATCGCCAGCACCAGGCCGCGGTTATGCTCGGCGGCGCTTGCGCGGCGCGTGCCGAACAGCATGGCGAACAGCGCCATCATCAGCGCGACGTACAGCGCGCTGTCGCGCCACACGGGTAGCTCGGCCGGGCTGGCCGAGCCGGTCAACAGGGTGAAGCTCATCGCCACCGCCTTCAGCTGCAGGGCGATGTACGGGATCAGGCCGAGCGCCGCGACCAGGGTCACCGCCGCGGCAAGCCATGCATCCTTGCCCAGGCGGGTAGCGATGAAATCGGCGATCGAGGTGGCGTTGGAGTCACGCGCCAGCTTGATCAGGCGCAGCATGGCCGTTGCCGCGAGCAGGTAGAGCAACAGCGTCCCGACGAACGTGGGTGGCAGTGGCCAGTCGTAGCGCGCGGCTTGGGTGACGGTGCCGAAGAACGTCCACGACGTACAGTAAACCGCCAGCGATAGCGCATAGACATGCCGCCATTGCCGCGCCAGCACGCCAGGGTGGCGCTCCGCATACAGGGCGGTTCCGAACAGCAGGCCCAGCCAGACCAGGGCCGCGGAGACCACGGCGATCACGCTCAGCATGGCGCCATCATCGGGCATCGGGAGGGATGTTCAGTGCGGCCATGCATGCGCGGCGAGCATAACGCGACGGCGGGCCGAAGCCAGCCGTCGCCCGATCTGCGTGGTACCGCGAAGATCAGAAGTCGTACTTCAGGCTCAGGCTGTACTGGCGCGGCGGGCCGTAGAAACCGGTATGCACGCCGAGCGCCGCGAACAGGTTGTAACCGGTGGTGCGGTAAGCCTTGTCGGCCAGGTTGCTGCCCTGCAGGGACACGGTCCATGCATCCGCCGGCTTCCAGATCACGCCTGCACCCACCAGCCCGTAGCCTTCCTGGCTGATGGGCTGCACCGTGGCCTTGGTCACCGGGTCGAACACGACTTCGGTGGTGGCCACCACGCGGCTCTGGTAGGTGTAGCCCACCCGGGCCGAGAGGCTGCCCGCGGCGCCCAGGTCGGTGCGGTATTCCAGGTTCAGCGCGCCGGAGAAGTCGGGCGCGTTGGTGAACTCCTGCTGGTCGGCGATGTTGAAGCCCTTGAACAGGTAGGTGTCGTATTTCGCGTCCAGCCAGGCCAGGTTGCCGGACACCGTGAAGTTGTCGGTCGCCAGCCACTGGTACTCGGCCTCGAAGCCTTCGACGGTGCCCTCGCCCGCATTGGTGAAATCGCCGAAGAACGCCTTGGTGTTCTGCGGGGTGGTGTACTCGGTGAAGATCGAGAGCTGGATGTCCTTGTACCTGTTGTGGAATGCGGACAGGTTGAGGAACAGACGATCTTCCAGCAGGCCCATCTTGGTGCCTACCTCGTAGCTGTCCACCTGCTCGTCCTGGAAAGGCTCGGCCGAACGCGGAACGGCAGTGGCCTGCGCACGGATGTTGTAGCCACCGGACTTGAAACCGCGGGTGGCCAGGCCATACACCATCACGTTGGGGGTGACCTGGTAGTCCATGGAGATCTTGGGCGACAGGTTCGTGAAGTTGATGGTCTTGTCGAAGCTGGCCGCCACGGTGCCGCTGGGCCTGGTGAAGGTCGCATCGGTGTAGCCAATGTTGCGGACCACCGCGTGCTTGTCCTCATCGGTCCAGCGCGCGCCCACGTCCACGCTGAAGCGGTCGCTGACGTCGAACGTCCAGTCCGCGTATGCCGCGACGCTTTCGGTGTAGACCACGCCCTGCGTATCGCCGAAGGCCAGGTTGAAGAAGTTGTTCAGCACCTGCCCGCCCGCTTCGCCATCGAACTTGTAGAGCCCGACCACGCCGCGACTGCGGCCGCCGGCGTCGTAGTTGGCCTGCAGTTCGTGGGTGACCTGTTCGTCGCTGTAGAACGCCTTGACGTCGGCGATCTTGTCGGGGGTGGTGTCGAAGTCGATGTTGGTCTCGGTGTCCGACTCGCGCTTGGCCAGCACGTACTTGAATGTCCAGTCATTGCTGGCACGGACATTGACGGTCGCCGACGCGCCGCTGAGCGTGGTGTCGTTGACGTTGGGCATGCCGTTGCGTACGTCGTAACGGCTTTCCAGCGGCAGGAACGGGCCCGTCGTCGGGGTGAACAGTGCGTCGAACGGATTGGCCCGGAACATCTGCGCGCCGCGCACGCCGGAACTGTCGTCGACATGATCGAGCGAGAACTGCAGATCGACCGCATCGGTCACGTAGGCGCCGAGGTTCATGCGGTAGGCACGGATTTTCTTGTCGCTGACCTGGGCACCGGTGATCAGGTTCTCGCCGAAGCCGTCGCGATGCAGGTCGGCGAAGGAGATGCGGCCGCGCAGGTATTCGCTGCCCGCGAACCCACCACCCACTGCGGCCTTGACGTCGCGCTGGCCGTAATTGCCGACGGTCACCGAGCCGAAGCCATTGAAGTCCGAACGCAGGCCCCGCGAGATGTACTTGATCGCGCCGCCGATGGTGTTCTTGCCGTACAGCGTGCCCTGGGGACCCCGCAGCACTTCGATGCGCTCGACGTCGAACACATCCAGCAACGCACCTTGCGGGCGCGCGATGTAGACGTCGTCCATGTAGATGCCCACGCCGGGATCGACGCCCCACAGCGGGTCGGACTGGCCAACGCCGCGAATGTACGCAGTCAATGTGCTGCTCGAGCCGCGCGCGGCGTAGATGGTGAGGTTTGGCACCTGCCCGTCCAGGTCGGACAAGTCCTCGACATTGAGCTTGTCCAGCGCATCGGCGGTGAACGCGGTCACCGCGACCGGAACGTCCTGCAGGGTCTCTTCGCGCTTGCGGGCGGTGACGGTAACGGCCTGCAGGGTGGTCGCCTTCTGCTCGCTGCCGCCATCGGTGGACGCGTCCTGCGCATGGGCCGGAATCACTGCCAGCAGCGACACGGCCAGTACGCCATGGATTGCCAGGCTCAATTGCTTGCGCTTCATCTTTCCCCTCCTGAGGGCACATCGAATGCTGCGGACAGGCGCCGCGGTTGTGCGCATGGTGCGTGGCTGGGCGGCGTGATGGCATTGGACGTTCGGACAATGGGCCTGAGCCGCCCCGATGCCGACACTCGCAGCCTCGGACCGATGCCCCTGGGGGCGCAATGGCTTTCCTGATCGTGCTGGCGGCGTTGTGTTTCCTGATGTTCGTGGCCTACCGCGGCTACAGCGTGATCCTGTTTGCGCCGGTGGCGGCGCTGGGCGCGGTCCTGCTCACCGACCCGGAGCTGGTCGCGCCCATGTTCACCGGCCTGTTCATGGACAAGCTGGTCGGCTTCCTCAAGCTGTATTTCCCGGTGTTCCTGCTCGGCGCGCTGTTCGGCAAGGTCATCGAACTGTCGGGATTCTCGAAGTCGATCGTGGCCGCCACCATCCGCATGGTCGGCGCGCAGCGCGCGATGCTGGCCATCGTGGCGGTGTGCGCGCTGCTGACCTACGGCGGGGTGTCGCTGTTCGTGGTGGTGTTCGCCGTCTATCCGTTCGCGGCCGAGCTGTTCCGGCAATCCGACATCCCCAAGCGGCTGATCCCCGGCACCATCGCGCTCGGCGCGTTCACCTTCACCATGGACGCGCTGCCAGGCACGCCGCAGATCCAGAACATCATCCCCACCGCATTCTTCGGCACCGACACCTGGGCTGCGCCCATCCTCGGCACGCTGGGCGGCGTGTTCATCCTGATGCTCGGGATGACGTATCTCGAATGGCGCCGCCGGGCTGCACTACGGGCAGGCGAAGGGTATGGCGACCCGGCCACCTTGCTCAACGAGCCCGCGCCCTTTGCCGGCGGCAAGCTGGTCAACCCGCTGATCGCGATCCTGCCCCTGCTGGTGGTCGGCATCGTCAACAAGTTGCTGACGTTGTGGATCCCGATGGTCTATGGCGACAGCCACAGCTTCGACCCGGCGGTCATCGGCAGCGCCGCGCCAGTGGTGCAGGAAGTGTCCAAGGTGGCCGCGATCTGGGCCGTCGAAGGTGCGTTGCTTGCGGGCATCGCGTGCGTGCTGGTGTTTGCGTGGAAACCCGTCGCTGCCAGTTTCGCCGAAGGCAGCAAGGCGGCCATCGGCGGCGCCCTGCTGGCCGGCATGAATACCGCATCGGAGTACGGTTTCGGCGCCGTCATTGCCGCTCTGCCCGGTTTCCTGGTGGTCGCCAACGCGCTGGGTTCGATCCCCAATCCGCTGGTCAACGAAGCGGTCACCGTCACCGCGCTGGCCGGCATCACCGGCTCCGCTTCCGGCGGCATGAGCATCGCCCTTGCGGCGATGTCGGAGACCTTCATCGCCAACGCCAATGCCGCCGGTATCCCGATGGAAGTGCTGCACCGGGTCGCGGCGATGGCCTCCGGCGGCATGGACACGCTGCCGCACAACGGCGCGGTGATCACCCTGCTGGCGGTGACTGGCCTCACCCATCGCCAGGCCTACAAGGACATCTTCGCCATCACCATCATCAAGACCTTGGCGGTGTTCGTGGTGATCGGGCTGTACTACACGGTCGGCGTCGTCTAGGAGACGCGTCGGGAAGCAGAGCCGTCACCATCCGGGTTGGCCGGCTGGCGTCCAGCCACGGCGTACTTCGGGCGACTCGCCGGCGCTGATCCTGCGACGCCCACGCCCTAGAATCACCGCGTGAGCGAATCACCGCAGCGCAAGATCATCCACGTCGACATGGACGCGTTCTACGCATCGGTGGAACAGCGCGACGATCCGTCCCTGCGCGGCAAACCGGTGGTGGTGGCCTGGCGCGGCGCCCGCTCGGTGGTGTGCGCGGCCAGCTATGAAGCGCGCACCTTCGGGGTGCGTTCGGCGATGCCGGCGGTGCGTGCGGAACGCCTGTGTCCGGACGCGGTGTTCGTGCCGCCGGATTTCGTCCGCTACAAGGCGGTGTCCAGGCAGATCCGCGAGATCTTCGCGCGGCATACCGACCTCGTCGAACCGCTGTCGCTGGACGAGGCTTACCTCGATGTCAGCACACCGAAGCAGGACCTGGGCAGCGCCACCGCCATCGCCATGCACATCCGCGACGCGATCCGCGAGGAGACGCGACTCACCGCCTCGGCCGGCATCGCGCCCAACAAGTTCCTGGCCAAGATCGCCAGCGACTGGAACAAGCCGGACGGACAATTCGTGCTCAGGCCGCAACAGGTCGATGGCTTCCTGGCGCCATTGCCTGTGGGTCGCCTGCCGGGCGTAGGCAAGGTCATGGAAGCGAAGTTGGCCGAGCTGGGCATCGCCACCTGCGCGGATTTGCGCCACATGGGCGGCGAGTCTCTGGAGCAGCGCTTCGGCCGCTGGGGCCGGCGCCTCCACGAATTGTCGCTGGGCATCGACGAACGCGCGGTGCAATCCGAGCGCCCCACCCTGCAAGTCTCGGCCGAAGACACGTTCGAGCGCGACCTGCTCCTCGACGAACTCGAGCCGCACATCCGCCGCCTGGCGCAAAAGGCGTGGGCCGGCTACTTGCGCGAGCGCGCGCGAAGCCCGGAGCGCATCGCCCGCACCGTGGTGCTGAAACTCAGGACCGGCGATTTCCGCACCCTGACCCGCAGCCTGACCGGCAACGAGCCGCCAACCAGCGGAGACGCCTTCGCCGACATCGCCTGCGGCCTGCGCGAGCGTGTCGACCTGCCTGCGAGCACGCGCTACCGCTTGGTGGGCGCCGGCCTCTCTGGCTTCGTCGCGCCCGATGGCAGTCATGCGCAGGACGACCTGTTCGCCTGACGACAGGTTGACTGGGCGCCGCAGCGTCCGGGTATCGCGCCGCGCCGCCGTTCGCATACGCTAGCGCAATGGACCACGCCGACGCCTCCACCCGCCTCAGTCGCCAGCAAGCCCGGACCCTGGGCCTGTCGGCATTGGGCGGAGCGCTGGAGTTCTACGACTTCGTGATCTTCGTGTTCTTCGCGGCGACCATGGGCCAGCTGTTCTTCCCGCCCGACATGCCGGACTGGCTGCGGCAGGTGCAGACGTTCGGCATCTTCGCCGCCGGCTACCTGGCGCGGCCGCTGGGCGGCGTCGTGATGGCGCATTTCGGCGACCGCTCCGGGCGCAAGCGGATGTTCATGCTGAGCATCCTGCTGATGGCCATCCCCACCCTGCTGATGGGCCTGTTGCCGACGTATGCGCAGATCGGCGCGCTGGCGCCGGTGCTGTTGCTGCTGCTGAGGATCATGCAGGGCGCGGCCATCGGCGGCGAGGCACCCGGTGCATGGGTCTTCGTCACTGAGCACGTCTCGCCGCGCCATCGCAATTTCGCCTGCGGCTGCCTGTCCGCTGGCCTGTGCGCCGGCATCCTGCTGGGCTCCCTGGTGGCACGCGCGATCAACGCATGGTTCGACGAAGCCACGCTGCTGGCCTGGGCCTGGCGCTTGCCGTTCCTGCTCGGCGGGGTATTCGGCCTGCTCGCCATGCTGCTGCGGCGCGAGCTGCATGAAACGCCGGTGTTCCTCGACATGCAGGCGCGTCGGGCGCTTTCAGTGACGATGCCGCTGGGCGAAGTCTTGCGCAAGCATCGCGGCGCTGTCGTCCTGGCGATGTTGCTGACCTGGCTGCTCACCGCCGCGGTGGTCGTCACCCTGCTGATGATGCCCACCCTGCTGCAGGGCATGGGCGTGCCCCGAGACGCCGCGCTCGCCGGCAACACCCTGGCGATCACCGCCACCATCTTGTGCAACCTGCTGTTCGGCTACCTCGCCGACCGTTACGGTGCAGGCCGCACGCTGGTGGCGTGCAGCGTGTTGCTGGGGTCGATGTTCTGGCTGTTCTATGCCGCCGCGCTGTCAGGCGCCTATTCGCAGTGGCTGTATCTGCTCGCCGGCGCCGCCGTGGGCGTGACGGCACTGGTCCCCGGCATCGCGGTGGCCGGCTTCCCGGCACCGGTGCGCTTCACCGGCCTGTCGTTTGCCTACAACGTGGCCTACGCCATCGCAGGCGGGCTGACCCCGATCCTGCTCAGCCTGGCGATCAAGGACGATGCGCGCGCGCCCATCCATTACATGCTCGGGATGGCGATGCTCGGTGTTGCCCTCGGTCTGTTCCTGGAGTGGCGAGGCAAGTCCCCGCCGGTCCGGGCGCCGCGCGATCGGGCAAGCTTCCCGCTTTGAGGGGCGGGCAAACGTCGCCATCGATCCGCTTGCCGCGCAATTCCGGACACGCAACGAAAAAGCGGGCCGAAGCCCGCTTTTCCTTGAATCGGAACGTGGCGCTGAGGCTTATTCCGCCGGCACGCCTTCGCCTTCATCGACCGCCTTCATCGACAGGCGGATGCGGCCCTGCTTGTCGACTTCCAGCACCTTGACCTTGACCAGGTCGCCTTCCTTGAGCACGTCGCCAACCTTCTCGACGCGGTCGTTGGAGATCTGAGACACGTGGACCAGACCGTCCTTGCCCGGGGAGATGGTGACGAACGCACCGAAGTCCATGATCTTGGCGACCTTGCCTTCATAGATGCGGCCCGGCTCGACGTCTGAGGTGATCTGCTCGATGCGGTCCTTGGCGGCCTTGCCCGCGGCGGCATCGACGGACGCGATGGTGATGGTGCCGTCGTCCTGGATGTCGATCTGGGTGCCGGTTTCCTTGGTGATCGCCTGGATCACCGAGCCGCCCTTGCCGATCACTTCGCGGATCTTGTCGGGGTGGATCTTGATGGTGATCAGGCGCGGCGCGAAGTCGGACAACTCGGCGCGCGGCGCGGTCAGCGCGTTGGCCATCTCACCGAGGATGTGCAGGCGTCCGGCCTTGGCCTGTTCCAGCGCGGCCTTCATGATGTCCTCGGTGATGCCCTGGATCTTGATGTCCATCTGCAGCGCGGAGATGCCGTTGCTGGTGCCGGCCACCTTGAAGTCCATGTCGCCGAGGTGGTCTTCGTCGCCAAGGATGTCGGACAGGACCACGAAGTCATCGCCTTCCTTGACCAGGCCCATGGCGATGCCGGCCACCGGCGCCTTGATCGGCACGCCGGCGTCCATCAGCGCGAGCGAGCTGCCGCACACCGAGGCCATCGACGAGGAGCCGTTCGACTCGGTGATCTCGGAGACCACTCGGATCGTGTACGGGAACGATTCCATGCTCGGCATCACCGCCAGCACGCCGCGCTTGGCGAGGCGGCCATGGCCGATCTCGCGGCGCTTCGGGCCCATCATGCGGCCGGCTTCACCGACCGAATAGGGCGGGAAGTTGTAGTGGAACAGGAAGTGGTCCTTGTACTCGCCGCCGACGGCATCGATGATCTGGCCGTCGCGCGCGGTACCGAGGGTGACCGCAACGATCGCCTGGGTCTCGCCGCGGGTGAACAGCGAGGAGCCGTGCACGCGCGGCAGGATGCCGACGCGGGAGGCGATCGGGCGCACGGTGTCGAGCGCGCGGCCGTCGATGCGGATCCTGCTGGCCAGCACGGAGTCGCGCATGGTCTGGTATTCGAGTTCGCCGAATTCCTTCGACAGGTCCGCGGCCTTCCAGGCATTGGCTTCGGCCTGCGTGGCAAGCGAGGCCAGCACGTCCTTCTTCAGCGCCGAGATCGCGTCCTTGCGCTCCAGCTTGTCGCGCACCGCGAACGCCTGGGTCAGGCGGTCACCGATTGCGGCCTTCAGCGCGCCGACCAGGCCCGCGTCGGCTTCGGGAGCGGACCAGCTCCACTTCGGCCGGCCGCCTTCGGCGACGAGCGCGTTGATCGCGTCGATCGCGACCTGCATCTGCTGGTGGCCGAACATGACCGCGCCGAGCATCACGTCTTCCGACA
>JAZKHR010000014.1:0-23445 GCA_040385305.1 Pseudomonadota bacterium | reverse complement strand
CGCCCAGTTCGACCTTGCCAGCGCGCAGCGCGCGCGCGGGCTGTCCATCGACTGGACCGACGACGAACGCGGGCGCGGCCTGGTGATCGACAATCCCAACGCGCCACCGAAAGTCCGCGCCATCACGCCGGCCATCGCCGGCGAACGTGCAAGCGCCGGGACGTTGACCATCGTCGACGTACGTCCCGCTGATGAACGCGCGCGGGCCTCGATCCCCCTGGACCACGCCACCCTCGATGACGGCGTGGAGGCGATCGAAGCCCTGCCCAAGGACACGCCGCTCGCCTTCCTCTGCCACCACGGCAGCCGCAGCGGGGAAGCCGCCGAACATTTCCGCACGCTCGGCTTCACCGAGGTGCACAACATCATGGGCGGCATCGACGCCTGGGCTGCGCTGGATCCTGCGGTGCCGCGCTACTGAGTCAGAACCCGCCGCCCGCATCCAGCCACGCCTGTTCCTCCGGCGTGGTGTCGCGCCCGAGTGCGGCGTTGCGGTGCGGGAAGCGGCCGAATTGCAGGATCACGTCGCGATGCGCCTTGCCATATGCCAGCAGGTTGTCGTTGCCGAGTGCGGTGAGCAACGCGACCGCGCGGTCCTGGTCGGCCATCGCTTCGGAATGTTCGAACGGCAGGTACAGGAACATCCGCAACTCCGCGTCGACCTGCGCATCCAGGCCGGCCTCGATGGCGCGGGCGGCGTAATGCAGGGCGAGCGGATCGGTGGCGTAGCCGTGGGCGCTGCCGCGGAAGATGTTGCGCGGGATCTGGTCGAGCAGGATCACCAGCGCCAGCGCGCCTTCCGCGTTGCCCAGCCAGTGTTCGAATTCCCGCCGCGATGCCGCGAGATGCTCGTCGTGCAGCAGCGCCCGGCACTCGTCGTCGAACGCCCTGCCGCCGCCGAACCATTTGTCCATCCCGGCCTGGCGCCAGAACGCGACGATCTCGCTGGCCGACTTCATTCGTCGAAACGCAGGTGGCGCACCGACTTGCCGTGGCGGCGGATCAGGCGCAGCGCCTCGATGCCGACCTTGATGTGGTTCTCGACGAAGTTTGCCGAGACCCGCAGGTCGCTGGCTTCGGTCTTCACGCCCTCCACGATCATCGGCTGGTCGCTGACCAGCAGCAGGGCGCCACACGGAATGCGGTTGGCGAAGCCGGCAGCGAAGATGGTTGCGGTCTCCATGTCGATGGCCATGCAGCGCATCGCGCGCAGTTTCTCCTTGAACGCGTCGTCGTGTTCCCAGACCCGGCGGTTGGTGGTGTAGACGGTGCCGGTCCAGTAGTCGAGCTCGAGGTCGCGGATCATGGTCGACACCGCCCGCTGCAACGCGAACGCAGGCAGCGCCGGAACCTGTGGCGGCAGGTAGTCGTCGCTGGTGCCCTCGCCGCGGATGGCCGCGATCGGCAGCACCAGGTCGCCCAGCTGGTTCTTGCGCTTGAGGCCGCCGCACTTGCCGAGGAACAGGACTGCCTTGGGGGCGATTGCGGACAGCAGGTCCATCACCGTGGCTGCGTTGGGGCTGCCCATGCCGAAGTTGATCAGGGTGATGCCGTCCGCGGTGGCGCTGGGCATCGGGCGGTCCATGCCCACCACGGGCGCGCCCGTCATCCGGGAAAAATGACCGAGGTAACCGCCGAAATTGGTCAGCAGCACATGTTCCCCGAACCCGTCGAGCGGCACGCCCGTGTAGCGGGGCAACCAGTTTGCGACGATGTCCTGCTTGTCCTTCATGCAAGCTCCCCTGTTTCCGTGACGATTCTCCCACGCGTGCATGACTTGGGTCATGTGGCGCGGCGGCCGCGATGACGCTACGGTACCGGGCTGCAAGCCTTGACCCTGGGATGACCGATGAAACCGATGACTGCCGCGCTTGCGGCGGCCCTGCTGGCGGGTTGCGCCAGCGCGCCCGCGCCGAAGCCTGACCGTGACGCGACACCTGACCTGGGCTTCGCCGCCGACCCGTATCCGACCACGTATCGACGCGTCATGTCGCCGCCGGTGTTGCTGCAACACGCCACCGTGCTGACCGGCACCGGCACCCGCCTGGACAATGCCGACGTGCTGCTGCGGGATGGCCGCATCGTCGCGGTCGGCGCCAGCCTCGATGCGCCGGCCGACGCGCAACGCGTGGACGCCCGCGGCAAGTGGGTGACGCCGGGCATCATCGACATCCATTCGCACCTGGGCGTGTATCCCAGCCCCGCCGCGAACGCGCACAGCGACGGCAACGAGGCGACCTCGCCGAACACCGCGCAAGTCTGGGCCGAGCACTCGGTGTGGCCGCAGGATCCCGGCTTCCACGCGGCCTTGGCGGGCGGGATCACCTCGCTGCAGGTGCTGCCGGGCAGCGCCAACCTGATCGGTGGGCGCGGCGTGACGCTGAAGAACGTGTCCGCGGTCAGCTACCAGGGCATGAAATTTCCCGGTGCGCCATGGGGCATGAAGATGGCCTGCGGCGAGAACCCGAAGCGGGTGTATGGCAGCAAGGGCGGGCCGTCGACGCGGATGGGCAACATCGCGGGCTTCCGCGCGGCCTTCGCCGATGCTGCCGACTACATGAAGAAGCGCACCACGGCGGCGGCCAAGGCCGACTCCGACAAGGACAGTGGCGGCAAGCGCGATCTCAAGCTGGATACGCTGGCCGGCGCCATCAACGGCGACATCGTGGTCAACATCCACTGCTACCGCGCCGACGAGATGGCGATCATGCTCGACCTGGCCAAGGAGTTCGGCTTCAAGATCGCCTCCTTCCACCACGGCGCCGAGGCGTACAAGCTGGCTGACCGGCTGGCCGCTGAAGGCGTGTGCGGCGCGCTGTGGGCGGACTGGTGGGGCTTCAAGATGGAAAGCTTCGACGGCATCCAGGAGAACATCCTGCTGGTCGATCGCGCGCCCGGAGGCTGCGCCATCGTCCACTCGGATTCCGGCGAAGGCATCCAGCGCCTCAACCAGGAAGCTGCCAAGGTGATGGCCAACGCGGGGCGCATCGGCATCAGCATCACCCCGGAACACGCGATCCGCTGGATCACCGCCAACCCGGCCAAGGCCATGGGTATCCTGGGCCAGACCGGCACCCTCGAGCCCGGCAAGATGGCCGACGTGGTGCTTTGGAGCGGCAATCCCTTCAGCAGCTACGCGCTCGCCGAACAGGTGTATGTCGATGGCGCCCGCATGTACGACCGCAACGACCGTTCGCGGCAGCCGAGGTCCGACTTCATGCTCGGCCACGACCTGACGCGCGGAGGCGTGCGATGAGCCGCGCCGGGATGGCGCGCGGCGTGCTGGCCGCGGCGCTGCTGGCGGCAAGCGGCCTTGCATCCGCGCAGGACATGCTGATCCGCAATGCGACCGTGCATACCGCCACGGCGCGCGGCACGCTGCAGGCGACCGACGTGCTGGTGCGCAACGGGCGCATCGCGGCCGTGGGCAGCGGCCTGTCCGCAGGCAACGCGAGCGTGATCGATGCGCAAGGCAAGCCACTGACGCCGACCCTGTTCGGCGGCATCACCGATATCGGCGTGGAGGAAGTGTCCGGCGAGTCATCCACCGTCGATGCGACGCTCACGCTCGGCGCGAACGCAGCCGACATGCAGGTGCGCCCCGAGTTCGACGTGACCCTGGCCTACAACCCGGAGTCCGTGCTGGTGCCGGTGGCGCGGGTGGAAGGCATCGGCTGGACCTTGCTGTCGGCGGGCACCCGCGCGGGGGGTTCGCTGGTCGCCGGCCAGGGCGGCTCGGTGCGGCTGGACGGCAGCATGGATGCCATCGGTCCGCGCGTGCTGTTCATCACCCTGGGCGCGGAAGGCGCCAGTCTCAGCGGCAACTCGCGCGCGGCGCAGTGGATGTTGCTGGACCAGCTGATCGACGAACTGCGCGGGCGCATACCACAGGACTCGCAGTTCGCCTTGCTCACCCCGGCCGGGCGCACCACGCTGGCGAAGTACTTCGGCGGCGGCGGCCGCGTGGTCGTGCGCATCCAGCGCGCCGCGGACATCGTGCGCCTGCTGCGCTGGTCGAAGCAGCGCGGGGTCAACATCGCCCTGCTGGGCGCGGCGGAGGCGTGGAAGGTCGCGCCGCAGATCGCGGCAGCGGGCGTGCCAGTGTTCGTCGATGCGCTGGCCAGCCTGCCGGCCGGGTTCGACGAGATCGGGACCACGCTGGAAAACGCGGCGCGCCTGCATGAGGCCGGGGTCAAGGTGTCCTTCTCGCAATCGGGCGATGCCTCGCACAACGCGCGCAAGATCCGCCAACTCGCGGGCAATGCAGTCGCCCACGGCTTGCCATGGGAAGCGGCGCTCGCGGGCCTCAGTGCGGTGCCTGCGGCGAGCTTCGGGCTGGGCGCGGAACTCGGCGGGATCGCGGTGGGCCAGCGCGCCGACCTGGTGCTGTGGAGCGGCGATCCGCTGGATGTCGCGCATGTGGCCCAACAGGTCTGGCTGGACGGCCGCGCCATCCCCATGCGTTCGCGCCAGACCGAATTGCGCGACCGCTACCTGCACCCGGTCGGCGGCCTGCCGCGCGCGTATCCGGACGGCGCGCGCTGATCCATTCGCGGCGGCCCCCCGCCCGAACCGCAACCGGCCGCGCGGCGTAAGCTGGCGGCCGGGCATGGGGCCCCGGGGGAACGACCATGATGTTCGAAGGGATCAACTGGCTGGCGGTGCTGGCGGCGGCGGTGTCTGCGTTCCTGCTCGGCGGGCTCTGGTACGGACCGCTGTTCAAGAACGCGTGGTGCCGCGAGAACGGCATGGATCCGAACAGCCCGCCATCGACGCACCCGGGCAAGGTGTTCGCCATCGCCTTCACCGCCGCGCTGGTCGCGGCTGCCGCGTTCGCGGTCATCCTGCGCCCGGAACCGCCGCTGTTCATCGCGGTGCACGCCGGCTTCCTGACCGGTCTTGCATACGTCGCGATGAGCTTCGGCATCAACTACGCATTCTCCGGGCGCAGCTTCAAGCTGTGGCTGATCGATGCCGGCTACCACACCCTGCAGTTCACCCTGTACGGATTGATCCTGGGGTCGTGGCACTGATGTGATTGCGCCTGCGCTGAAGCAATAGGCGGAGCATCTCCGATCCGCCCATTCATGCGGCACCGCACAATCATTGGCGATGCAACTGCAGTAGCTTTCCGCTTCTGATCGGGGGATTGGGAGAAGCGAGTGCGAATTGGCATCGTGGTGGATTCGGCATGCGACCTGCCGAGCGACTTCATCCAGCAGGAACACATCACCATCCTGCCGGTGACTGTGCAGATCGGCAATGCGGTGCTCGCCGACATGCGCAACGAGGAAGCCACCCTCAACTTCCTCACCGGCGACACCGCCGCGCAGGCGTTCAACGCCGACACCACGCCATTCACGGTGCAGCAGGTGCATGACTTGTTCCTGTCCAAGCTGGTGCTGGATTACGACTACGTGTTCTGCATCACCACCACCCGTTCGCGCAGCGCCATCTACGACAACGCGGTGCAGGCCAGCTACACCATCCTCAACGACTACAAGCCGGTGCGTATCGCCGCGGGCAACCACACGCCGTTCGCGTTGCGGATGATCGACAGCCAGAACGTGTTCGCCGCGGTAGGCGTGCTTGCGGTGGAAGCCGCGCGCCTGCGCGCCGCCGGTGAGGGCGCGCCGAAAATCCGCTCGCGGCTGGAGCACCTGGCCCTTTACACCCAGGGGTACATGGTCGTGCCCGACCTGCATTACCTGCGCAACCGGATCAAGAAGCGTGGCGACAAGAGCGTGAGCCTGGTCAGCGCGATGCTAGGCACCGCGCTCGACATCAAGCCGATCCTGCACTGCAACCGCGGCGACACTGCACCGGCGGCCAAGGTCAAGGGCTTCAACGCCGCGGCCGGGAAGCTGTTCGATTTCGCCGGCAGCCGCGTCCGCGCGGGCCTGATGACGCCGACCATGTGCCTCAGCTATGGCGGCGAACTGGACGGCCTGCGTGCGCTGCCCGGCTACCAGTGCCTGCGCGATACCTGCGCCGAGCACAACGTGGAAGTGCTGGAGAGCGTGATGAGCCTGTCCGGCATGGTCAACGTGGGCAAGGGCGCGCTGGTGGTGGGGTTTGCCGCGGAGCCGCACAAGTTCGAGTAATTCCCCGGGCGCGCGTCCCCGTCGCGCAAACGCCGCGCTAACGCCTGGCGTTTAGTCTTGCGCCATCTCGACAAAGGGAGCGGCGCATGCCCACCCGTTACTACATCAGCCTGCCTGATCCCGCCCGCGCACGCGGCAACGACGCCAGCCTCGCCTTCAGCGCGCAAGGCCCGGACGGGCTGGCCGCGGAATTGCTGGAGGCGTTGCAGAACGACGCATTGTTCCAACGCTGGCGGGCCAAGCAGGAGGAGCCGGACGAAGTCGATCCTGCACTGGGGGCGACCGATGCGAACGCCTCCGTCAGCGGCCAGCAGGATCACCTGCATGTCGACCTGGTGGTGATCACATCGCTGCCTTCATCGATCCTTCGGCATCGTCTCGGCCTGCTCGCGGGCCAAGGCTGGCAGCTGCGCGACGTGACCGCGGCCTGACCGCGCGAGCGACCATGCAAGCAACCCAGGTGGTGCTGTCGTGGAGCGGCGGCAAAGACGCGGCATGGACCCTGCACGCGCTGCGACAGCGTGACGACGTGCAGGTGGTGGCACTGTTGACCACCATCACCGAAGGCTTCGAACGTATCTCGATGCAGGGCATCCGCGTCGATGTGCTGCACGCGCAGGCGCGCGCTGCCGGCCTGCCGGTGATCGAAGCGCGCATTCCGCAGCAGGCCGACAACGCCACCTATGAAGCAAGCTTTGCCGATGCCCTGGCCCGCGCGCAGGCGCGCTGGCCCGGTATCCGGACCATCGCCTTCGGCGACCTGTTCCTGGCTGACATCCGCGCTTGGCGTGAGGCGCTGTGCGCGCGCCTCGGCTGGTTGCCGTTGTTCCCGCTGTTCGGCAGCGATACCGCCACCCTTGCGCGCTCGATGATCGAAGGCGGACTGCGCGCCCACCTGTGCTGCGTGGACACCACCCAGCTTGACGCGTCCTTTGCCGGCCATCCCTTCGATCACGCCCTGCTTGCCGCCCTTCCCGCCAGCGTCGATGCCTGCGGCGAACGCGGCGAGTTCCATACCTGCGTGCAGGCCGGGCCGATGTTCGCCCAGCCCATCGCGCTCGATCGCGGCGATACCGTGCTGCGCGACGGCCGCTTCGCCTACACGGATTTCATGGTGGTGGACGCCGGCCTGCACGCACCTCATGGTGCGCGCGACAAGCGCAGCACGCGAGCCGCCTCGTGATCCAGGTTGACCCGTACTTCCCGTTCCTGCTTGGCATCGGCGGCATGGTGCTGCTGGCGTCGTGGGCCCCGCTCGGGCTGAAGCGCCTGCCACTGCCGATGACCCTGCCGATCGTGTGCGTTGCGCTGGGAGCGCTCCTGTTCGGCAGCAGCGTGTTCAGCGTCGACCCGAGCCCGCGCACCTGGGACACCCTGACCGAGCGCATGGCCGAACTGGTGGTGATCGTCAGCCTGATGGGCGCGGGCCTCAAGCTGGATCGCCCGCTCGGCTGGCGGCGCTGGGGCACCACCTGGCGACTGCTGGCAATCGCGATGCCGCTGACCATTGCCGCCACTGCGTGGCTGGGCATGGTGGGCCTCGGGTTTCCGCTGGCGATGGCGTTACTGTTCGGCGCGTCGATGGCGCCGACGGATCCGGTCCTCGCATCGGACGTGCAGGTGGGGCCGCCCGGCAAGGGCGACGGCGACGAAGTGCGCTTCGGCCTGACCTCGGAAGCAGGACTGAACGATGCACTCGCGTTTCCCTTCGTGCACCTGGCCATCCTCGTGGCCGCTGGTGGCATCACCGGCACCGCCGCGATCAGCGAATGGTTCGGCCTGTACGTGGTCTGGAAGCTGCTGGCCGGTCTGGGCATGGGCGTGCTGGTCGGGCGCGCCATGGGGTTCCTGATCTTCAGCAGCAACCGTGGCGGACTGTCGCGCCATGGCGATGGACTGGTGGCGCTTGCGGCGACCCTGATCGCGTATGCCGCGACCGAGTTGGCGCAGGGCTACGGGTTCCTGGCGGTGTTCGTGTGCGCGCTGACCATCCGCGCCCGCGAGCGCAACCACGAATTCCACGACGAGCTCCACCACTTTTCCGACCAGGTCGAGCGTCTGTTGATGCTGCTGCTGCTGGTGCTGTTCGGCGGCGCGCTGGCCAAGGGCATGCTGGATGCATTGACCTGGCAGGATGCGCTGGTGTGCCTGGCCATCCTGTTGCTGGTGCGTCCGCTGGCCGGCATCCTGGCGATGGCGGGTTCCCCGCACCCGCCGCGCGAACGCTGGTTGCTGGCGTTCCTGGGCATTCGCGGCATTGGCTCGATCTACTACGTCGCTTACGGCCTCAACCACGGCAGCTTCGGCGACAGCGAACGGCTGTGGGCCGCGGTGGGCTTCCTGATCCTGGCGTCCATCGTCATCCACGGGCTGAGTTCGGACGCGTTGCTGCGCCGTCTTTCGCGACGGCGGCTACGCGCGGAATCCACCGCTGGGACGCCCTAGTCGTTGCAGCACAGGACTGGCTTGGCTTGCCCGCGACATACTGGGGTCCGCGCGCCGCTGCATTCGTGGCGGACTCGCGTCGCTTGCTATGGGCGCCGGACCGCCGCGAGCAACGCCGTCCGGCCGTGCACCCCTTCATGCTCGAACACGTGCTTGAGATGGGTTTTCACCGTTTCAGAACTGATCTGCAACTGGCGTGCAATCTCCTTGTTGCTGAGGCCCGCCGCCACGCAATCGACGATTTGCCGCTGCCGTTCGGTCAGCCCGTACCAGCGTGGGCCATGGCCTCCATGGCCTCCATTGCGTCCATGGCCTCCATTGCCTCCATGTGCGTCACGCATGATTTGCACCAGCAGCGCCGGCGCCATCACGAATAGCCCGGAACCGGCGGCGGCCACCGCGCGCAATACCGCATCGGCGGCCAGTTGCTTGTCGAGGCACCCCCGCGCGCCCGTGCGCAGGCATGCCTGCAGCGCGGCGGCGTCCGGATGCCGAAAGAAGTAGAGCCGCGCCGGCACCGGCAGGTTGGCCCGCCGCGGTTCTCGCGTCGTGCGCACGTCATCCCCATCCAGGAGCAGCAGTGCCGGCTGTTCGCGGCTGGCGGGGTGCGGCACGCTGCAGGCATGGCTACCCAGCCAGCTCAACTCGGCGCGCAGCGAAAACAGCCGACGCATCCGCGCCAGCCATGCCGGGTCCGCACCCACCGCCAGGATCGGCAATGTCGCCATCGGCCCTCCCTGCGGGCGCACCGGCGTCCGCCGTAACCCTTCGCAACGCCAACGCGGCGCGGGACCGGCCACCGGGACATCCCCCATTGGCGTGATTCCCGCGGGTTTCGCTCAGGAGCAGGCTTCGCGGCCTGGCAGCGCGACGTCCCGGTGCGCTGCCTGTCCCCGGACCTTATGAAGGAGTACGAAGATGACCGCGAAGCGGATCACGAACTGGCGGCCCAGTTGGGGCGTCGCAACGTTGGGGGTGGCCATCGGCGTGGTAATTGCCAGCAGCCTGGCGCTCGCGCCCAGCGCGGTGCAGGCGGTGCATAGCGCGCCATACCCATTCGAGTTGGATGGCGATGCCACCAAGACCACCCTGCTCGGCGAGTGGAACGACGTCTTCAACCTGCCGCAGGACGGCAATCCGCTGGTGTACCCCTCGCCGCGCGGCACGCCGGATGCGGGCCCAGGCGAAACCTTTGTCGTCGACGGACCCAACCTTGCCGGCGGCAAGGAAACCTCCGCCTGGAGCGGCAGCAACAAAGACATCGACACGATCGACACGTGGGAATACAAGTCGGCGAAAGTGGTTCCCGACAAGGACAACATCACCAATGCATACGCCAAGGCGTATTCCGTCGATCACGACGGCGACGGCAGCGACGCAGCGGGCGACACCCCCAACCACCTGACGATTTATTTCGGTGCCGACCGGTTCGCCAACAACGGCGATGCGGCGCTTGGCTTCTGGTTCTTCCGGAACGATGTCGGCCTCGGCCCGAACGGGCAGTTCACCGGCGAGCATGCGGTCGGCGACATCCTGGTGCAGGTGGACTTCGTGGGCGGCGGCAGCAGCAGCGAGGTGCAGATTTTCAAATGGGTCGGCAGCGGCGGCAGCCACGGCGCGCTGGACCAGCTGGAGTTCGCAGCCGCCAACGGCTCTACCGTCTGCACGCCGGATGATTATGCGTGCGCGACCACCAACAACACCGCCACCCCCTCGCCTTGGGCGTACACGCCGAAGTCTGGCGCGTCGAACATCTTCCCGTCGGAAAGCTTCTTCGAAGCCGGTATCGACATTACCGCGCTGGTCGGTGAGGTCTGCTTCTCCAGCTTCATGGCCGAAACCCGCAGTTCGCACTCAGAAACCGCCGAACTGAAGGACTTCGCGCTGGGTGATTTCGATCTGTGTTCGGTCGATGTCGAAAAGGTGTGCGTGATCGATGATGGTTTCCCGACGGTCGATCCGGCTAACGAAACCTTCACCACCCGCCATGACGTGACGATCACCAACACCGGTTTCGGCGCGATCTATGACGTCGAACTCCGGGACGACAACGTCGATATCGCCGCGGGCAAGCTATGCACGATCAGCGGCATCATCGGTGGCGTCGGCGGTCCGACCGTCGGCAGTGGCATCGACTTCACCAGCAACACGCACTTCATCGAGGTCGCCAACCGTCTCGATCCTGGCGCTGCCAATGCGATGACGGTGGAGCTGCTGTGCACTACCGGCGAAAACCCGTTCCGCAACGCCGTGTCGGTGCAATCCAAGGCGACGCCAACCAGCGCGAGTTCGGACGTGGACGACACGGACACGGAGACGCAGGCGCAAGCGGATGTCTGCGGCCTGACCCTGTCGACCGGACTGGCGATCCAGAAATGGTGCCAGGGCGACCCGGGTGCCGCAGGCGACTTGAACCCGGCGTATGCAGCACGCGCGGCAGCCAGCCTGCCGAACAGGTCGGTGTTCCTGAACCCCGCCAACAGCTACAAGCCCGACGTCTGCGTGGACATCAGGTTGAGCAACACCACGGCTGACCAGCGGATGGAAATCCTGTCGTTCGATGACCCGGACCTGGATATCACGGCGGGTGGCAACCTGCTCAGCCAGATCCCGCTGGATAGCAAGGGCCGGCGCACGCTGGCACCGATGGGCCAGACCGGCGACTCGATCGTGGTCTCCGACTGCTACAGCCCGGCCGCACCGGACGGCGGCCAGACCGATCCAGGTTTGGCGGCGTTCTCCGATACGGTCACGTCACACGCTCGAGGCACGATCACGCCGAACATCTTCCCGACCCAGACTTCCGCTCCGGGGACCGAGAAGATCTTGGATACCGCGACCTGCAAGCTGTGCCCAACGTGTCCGGACTGCGGGAGCTGATGCAGCACTGAACTGATCACGCAGTGTGGGTGACACACTCCGCCATCCCATCGCCGCAAGGCGGTGGGATGGCTTTTTTACGGGATTACTACAGCACGCTGAAGCTGGTGCTGGCGACTGCGGCCTGGCTGCCGAGGGTGGCATCGGCGCGCACCGAATAACTGCCGGCTGCGGCCTTGCCCTTGCCCAGCTTGTAGGTGCTGCGGGCGTAGCCATCGATCCCGCTTGTGGCTGTGAGCACGGTGACGCTGCCGGTGGGCAGGGTGACATTGAACTTCACGCTGGCACCATTGACCGCCACGCCGCTGTTCTTCACCAGCGCGCTCAGGTACACGGTCTGGCCGCGCAGGTAACTGCTCTTGTCGGTGCCCACGGTCTCGCTCAGGGTGCCGCTGGCGGGAGCGGCCGCGACCGAGTACGTCGCAGACGCATTCGCGGTGTGCACGCTACCCACGCTGCTGCTGGCGCCGGCGCCGATGCCATGGTCGCCCGCCGCGGCGTTGCTGGCAGAGGTCACGCTCAGCGTGGTGCTGGCGGTCACCCCCGGACTGAGGCTCAGGCTGCTGGCGGCAAGGTTGCCGGTCCAGCCGCTCGGAACACTGCGCGCAAGGTTGAATGTGGTCGCGGCGCACGCGCTGCTGTCCCTGTTGTTCACGCTCAGCGTGTAGCTGACGGTGCTGCCGGCGGCGACTGCGGTGGCCGGGCCACTCAGGTTGAGGGTCGGCGCTGCACGGGTGCACACAGGCGCGGGGTTCGATCCCATCGTCACTTCGAGCGTGGCCCCGCTGGCATCGGCCGACGCGAGCGTGAACGTGACGCCAGCGACGCTGTCGACAAACATGCGGCCGACAGTCAGGGCGCCGTCTTCCATGTCGGAAGGCGTTGACGCCGGCACGCTGTTGGGCGTCATGTCCAGCAGGTAGCTGGAGAAGCCGTCGTTTTCCACGCCGGTATGGACCAACACGCCATTCGTAAGATTGCCGTAGACGTCGAGTGACGCATCGAACCCGACCAGCTGGCGGTATTCGATGTAGTAATGCGTCATCTGCCCCGTGGTCGGATCGATGCCCTTCGGAATCTTGAGTGCCTTGGCCCCGGTGCCGGTTGCTGCATAAGGCTCGATTCGGTAACTGCCACTGGCGCTGACCTTGGTGATAGACGGCTGGCCAGCCGTGTTCAGCCACCCCAGCAATTCCTTCTGGAACGCATTGAAGTGCGGCGTCGAACCGTAGCCCATGGTGTCGGCCGGATCGCCGTAGCTCTGGGTCGAACACGTCCCGCCGATCACGTTGCTGCCGCAGTCCATGCTCTGCGAATGCAGCAGGCCGAAGTTGTGGCCGAGTTCGTGGGCGATCACATAGGCATTGAAATTGTTGCCCTTGATCCAGGTGCGCGAAGGGATGCTGGCAGAGCCGGAGTTGTAGCCAGACGCGCTGCAGGCATTCTGCGGAAACATGTAGACCAGGCGTGCGTAGGCGCCCAGGTTGACGCCACTTGCCGCGGCGGCCTGGTCGGCCTTCTGTGCGATCAGGGTGATGTCGCAGCTGCTCTTGCTGACCGGGATGGTGAACCAGCCGAACGTATTGCCGCTGAACAAGGCCTTCTGGTAGGACACCTCCCAATAGAAATCGCCGACCTCGCCGAATACCAACGACTGGGCACCGGCGACACTGATCGGTTGTGAAGTCTCATCCTGGAAATTCACCAGGATGACCGCGGTCTTTTGTTCGCCTTCGACGATGGCCGCATTGGCTGGGGACGGCATGACGGCAGCGAACAGCAGAAGTGAAAACAGCGACGCGAAGGCAAGGCTCGCGTGGCGAATGGCAGTGGTCAGGTTCATGGGGGGTCAACCTGTGGGATGGGGTGTGCCGGCGTTTGCCGGGCCGGGTCCGCAGACCCTGGCGCATCCCTGTGCCGTCATGCCGGTCCGCGGGGGCGGAGGGCAGGCGGCGATGTTCGCGGGCAGGCGGTTGCGCGTCCGACGACTGCGTCACGGAACCCGGTTGTTCATTTTCATGAATGGGTATGGCTTCACCATTCCGTGCGGCGCATCACATCGGGTTTGGCCGTCAGGCGTGTAGAGCGGCCGCGTGATGGTCCATGTGCAGGCCGATAAAGCTGGCGATGAAGTAATAGCTGTGGTCGTACCCCGGCTGCAGGCGCAACGTCAGCGGGTGGCCCGCCACGGCGCAGGCCGCCTGCAGCAATTCCGGGCGCAGCTGGGACGCCAGGAATTCGTCCGCCGCGCCCTGGTCGACCAGCAGCGACAGGCGCTCGCGCGCGCCGCCCACGAGGGCGGTGGCGTCATAGGCTTTCCATGCGTGGCGGTCGTCCCCCAGGTAGGCGGCAAAGGCCTGCTGGCCCCAGGGCACCTGCGACGGCGCCACGATTGGCGAGAACGCCGATACGCTGCGGTATCGCCCCGGGTTGCGCAGTGCCAGCACCAGCGCGCCATGCCCCCCCATCGAATGCCCGCTGATCGCACGCGCATCCGTGACCGGGAAGCGCGCTTCGACCAATGACGGCAGTTCGTCGACGATGTAGTCATGCATCCGGTAGTGCGTCGACCAAGGTGCCTGCGTCGCATTGAGGTAGAAGCCGGCGCCCTTGCCAAGGTCATAGCCAGCCGCGTCCGCCACGTCGTCGCCGCGCGGACTGGTGTCCGGACACACGATGGCGATGCCATGCTCGGCCGCATACCGCTGCGCACCCGCCTTGGTGATGAAGTTCTGCTCGTTGCAGGTCAGGCCCGAGAGCCAGTACAGCACCGGCACCGGGTCGTCCGCGGCCTGCGGCGGCAGGTAGATGGCGAAGCGCATGGTGCAGCCAAGCGTGGCCGACGCATGCTCGTAGACGTCCTGCCAACCCCCGAAGCAGGCGCGGTGTTCGAGACGCTGCATCAGAAGTGCACCACCGAGCGGATCGACTTGCCCTCGTGCATGAGATCAAAGGCCGCGTTGATGCCGTCCAGGCCCATGGTGTGGGTCACGAACGGCGCCAGCTGGATGTCGCCGCGCATCGCGTCCTCCACCATGCCCGGCAACTGGCTGCGGCCCTTCACCCCGCCGAACGCGGTGCCCATCCACTTGCGCCCGGTCACCAGCTGGAACGGCCGCGTTGAAATCTCCTGCCCGGCGCCGGCCACGCCGATGATCACCGACTGCCCCCATCCGCGATGCGCGCATTCCAGCGCCGCGCGCATGACGTTGACGTTGCCGATGCATTCGAACGAATGGTCCACGCCCCAGTCCGTCATCTCCACGATCACCTGCTGGATGGGCTTGTCATGGTCTTTCGGATTGATGCAGTCGGTCGCGCCCATCTCGCGCGCCATGTCGAACTTGGTCGGGTTGGTGTCGATGGCGATGATGCGGCCCGCCTTGGCCTGGCGCGCGCCCTGGATCACAGCAAGGCCAATGCCCCCCAGCCCGAACACCGCCACCGAATCGCCCGGCTGCACCTTGGCCGTGTTGTGCACCGCGCCGATGCCGGTGGTGACGCCACAGCCCAGCAGGCAGACGTGCTCCGGGTTGGCATCCGGGTTGATCCTGGCCAGCGACACCTCGGCCACCACCGTGTATTCGCTGAAAGTGGAACAGCCCATGTAGTGGTACAGCGGCTGGCCTTCGTACGAGAAGCGTGAGGTGCCATCCGGCATCACGCCCTTGCCCTGGGTGGCGCGCACCGACGTGCACAGGTTGGTCTTGCCGGACTTGCAGAACAGGCATTGGCCACATTCGGCCGTGTACAGCGGAATCACGTGATCGCCTGGCTTGACGCTGGTCACGCCCTCGCCCACCTCCACCACGATGCCGGCACCCTCATGCCCCAGCACCACCGGGAACAGGCCTTCCGGATCGTCGCCGCTCAGGGTGAACGCATCGGTATGGCAGACCCCGGTATGGGTGATGCGCACCAGCACCTCGCCGGCGCGCGGGGGTTCGACGTCGATCTCGACGATCTTCAGGGGTTCGCCAGCGGCGAAGGCGACAGCGGCGCGTGACTTCATGGGGGCTCCGGCGTGATGTGCTGTGCGCAACTTTAACGCGGGGTTGCCTGCCAGCGCATGCGCGATGCCGTCCCGCCCGGCCGGGAACAAGCCTTCCCGAAACCTCGCCTGACGCGGAGCATGGCCGAACTTGAAACGGCGCCGCGTTGGGTCCTGCATCCATGCCACGAGAACGCCCACATGCCATTGCGTCCCTTCGTGCTGACGCTGATCATCGCCACCGTAGCGGCCTGCACATCACCGACCTCGCGGCAGCAGGTCGATCCGGCGCGCGCCTCGGCGGTGCCCCTGTTCGAGACCTTCGGCGACCTGCATCGCGACATCGGCAGCCCCGTGGCCGCGGCGCAGCGCTATTTCGACCAGGGCCTGCGCATGTCCTACGGATTCAACCACGAGGCTGCGGGGCGCGCGTTCGCCGAGGCAGCCCGCCTCGACCCGGCCTGCGCGATGTGCACCTGGGGCCAGGCGATGGTGCTGGGCCCGAACATCAACCTGCCGATGGACCCGGCGTTGGCGAAGCGTGCCAACGAGCTTTCCAAGCGCGCCGCCGCGCTGTCCGCAAGCGCCCGTCCGGCCGACCGCGGCTTGATCATGGCGCAGCTGCTGCGCTTCCGTGACCCGGCGCCGAAAGATCGGACACCGCTGGACCGCGCCTATGCCGACGCATTGGGACGGCTCGCCGCCGAATTTCCCCTCGACGACGACGTGGCGACCCTGCATGCCGAAGCCCTCATGAACCTGTCGCCATGGGCCTACTGGACCGCGGATGGCAAGCCCACGCAATTCACCGGCGACATCCTCGCGGCACTCGAGCGCGTGTTGGCGCGCAACCCCCGCCACATCGGCGCGATGCACTACTACATCCACGCCACCGAGGCCTCCCGCACCCCCGAACGCGCGCTTGCAGCCGCCGATGCGCTGGCGGCACTGGCGCCGGGATCCGGCCACCTCGTGCATATGCCGGCGCACACCTATATCCGCATGGGCCGCTACCACGACGCGACCCTCACCAACTTTGCCGCAACCACCGCGGACGCGGCGTTTCTTTCGTTCTGCCGCGGCAGCAACGGCGTCTACCCCGTCGGCTACGTGCCGCACAACTGGCACTTTGCAACCATGACCACCGGGCTGACCGGCTCGCGCGTGCTGTCGCTGCAAGCAGCCCGGCAAACCGCCAGCCGGGTGGACCGAGCCGTCATGGGCACGCCGGAAATGGCCTTCATGCAGGCGTTCCTGGTCGCGCCCTTGTTTACCCAGGTGAGGTTCGGCGACTGGGAGGCAATCCTGGCCAGCGCCGCGCCTCCCGCGGACCTGCCGTTCCCGACCGCCATCTGGCGTTTTGCGAGGGGCATGGCCCACGTGCGCAGCGGCGCCCTGGCGGCAGCAGCGCGCGACGTGGACGCCCTGCATGCCATCGCCATCCAGCCCGACATGCAGAAGCTGCAGCTCGGTCCCAGCACCTATGGCAACGCCGTGTTGCGCGTGGCCGATGCACTGCTGCGCGGCGAATTGCTGCGCGCCAGCGGCAAGCGCGCGGATGCATTGGCGGCACTGCGCCGGGCGGTGGCGGCAGAAGACGCGCTGCCCTACAACGAGCCAGCGGACTGGCCGCTGCCGACCCGGCACTATCTTGGCGCAGCCCTGCTGGAGGCGGGTGCCGCGAAGGATGCGCGACAAGCGTTCCTGCACGACCTGGAACGCTATCCGGACAATGGGTGGTCCCTGTTCGGGCTTGCCGAAGCGGAGCGTCTACTCGGTGATGCCGAAGCCGCCCGCGACGCAGAACAACGGTTGGCGTTGGCGTGGCAGTGGGCGGACGCGCCGCTCACCGCCGCACGTTACTGACGCTCAGTACGCGAACTCGCGGAACACCGGGTCCACGCTGCCGTTCCACTCGCCGTGGAACAGCGCGAGCTTGCGCTCGGCCGGGGTTTCGCCGGCGTCGGCGATTTCCATCAGCGGCTCCAGGAAGCCGGATTCATCGACGCCGCAGGCATCCGCGCATGCGCGCCGGCGCAGGCCGGCTTGGGCGATCTTCAGCGCCTGGATGGCCAGGTCGTTGAGGGTGCCGCCGCGGAACGGCAGCTTCAACGCGTGCTTCGGCACGCCATCGCGCAGGGCGTTGCGCTCTTCCATGCTGAAGTCCTTGACCAGGTCCCAGGCGGCATCCAGCGCGGCATCGTCGTAAAGCAGGCCCACCCAGAACGCGGGCAATGCGCACAGCCGGTTCCATGGTCCGCCGTCTGCTCCGCGCATCTCCAGGAATTTCTTCAGCCGGACTTCCGGGAAGGCGGTGGTCATGTGGTCGTTGAAGTCGGTCAGCGTTGGCAGCTTGCCGGGCAGCACGTCGAGCTCGCCGCGCATGAACTTGCGGAACGACTTGCCGCTGGCATCGATGTATTCACCGTCGCGATACGAGAAGTACATCGGCACGTCGAGCAGGTAATCGACATAGCGCTCGTAGCCGAAGCCGTCCTCGAACACGAAGTCGAGCATGCCGGTGCGGTCGCGATCCGTGTCCGTCCAGATGTGCGAGCGGTAGCTCAGGTAGCCGTTGGGCCTGCCTTCGGTGAACGGCGAATCCGCGAACAACGCGGTCGCCACCGGCTGCAAGGCCAGCGACACCCGGAACTTCTTCACCATGTCGGCTTCGGAGGCGTAGTCCAGGTTGACCTGCACGGTGCAGGTGCGGGTCATCATGTCCAGGCCCAGGCTGCCGACCTTGGGCATGTACGACTTCATGATCTGGTAGCGGCCCTTGGGCATCCACGGCATTTCGTCGCGCCGCCACTTCGGCTGGAAGCCCATGCCGAGGAAGCCGAGCTCGAGTTCGTCGGCAACCGCGCGCACTTCGCGCAGGTGGGTGCCGACTTCCCTGCAGGTGTCGTGGATGGTCGCCAGCGGCGCACCGGAAAGTTCCAGCTGGCCGGCCGGCTCCAGCGTCACCGAGGCCATGTCCTTGGCCAGCGCAATGACCTTGCCGTGCTCGTTGGTCTGCGTCCAGCCGAAGCGCGTCAGCCCCTTGAGCAGGGCCTCGATGCCGCGCTCGCCCTCGAAGGTCGGCGGACGCAGGTCCTCGTTGCGGAAGCCGAATTTCTCGTGCTCGGTGCCGATCCGCCACGCCTCGATCGGCTTTTCGCCGGACGCCATGACTTCGACCAGTTGCCGGTAATCGGTGATCAGGCTGTCGTTGGCGCTGGCGGGTGCGGACATGGGATGCATCGGCGGGCAATGCGGCAGCATAGCCGGCTGCGATTGCCGCGGACAGCGCGCGCCGCAGGCTGCAGTGTTCCGGTTGCATACGTATTCCTTGGCCGGCGTGTTGTCCACCGCGGCCTGCGCTTGTAGCCTCGAGCGCACATCCTCCCCGGCGACTGCCATGCGTGCCCTGCTCGGGTCCTGCCTGTTGTTGTGCCTGCTCGCGCAGCCCGCGCACGGCGCGGGTGTCGATCGCATCGAGCCGGCCAACTGGTGGGTGGGCATGCGACACAACCGGGTCGAGCTGCTGGTGCACGGCAAGGCGATCGCCAGCACCACGCCGCGCATCGAGCGGGAAGGCATCGCGATTGTCGACGTACAGCGCACCGACAACCCGAATTACCTGTTCGTGACCGTGCAGATCGCCGCCGATGCACGGCCAGGTGAAGTCGGCATTGCCTTCACCGCAGGCAACAAGGTGGTGGCCACGCATGCATGGCAGGTCCACGCGCGCGAGCCCGGCTCCGCGCGACGCCGCGGCTTCGATGCAAGCGATGCGATCTACCTGGTCACCCCGGACCGCTTCGCCAACGGCGACCCGGGCAACGACACCATGGAGGGCCTGCTGCAATCCGCGGACCGCGCGCAGCCGGGCGGACGCCACGGCGGCGACATCGCCGGTATCCGCCAGCACCTGGACTACATCGCGGGCATGGGATTCACCCAGCTGTGGCCGACCCCGCTGCTGGAAAACGACCAACCCGATTACTCCTACCACGGCTACGCGATCACCGACCTGTATCGCACCGATCCGCGCATGGGCAGCAACGAGGATTACCGCGCGTTATCCAAGCAAGCGGCCGCGCGTGGCATTGGCCTGGTCATGGACGTGGTGCTCAACCACATCGGCTCACGCCACTGGTGGATGCGCGACCTGCCGGCCAGGGACTGGATCAATCACGCGGATGCCTACGTCGAGACCAACCATCGGCGCACTTCGATCCAGGACCCGCACGCCGCACCCGCGGATCGGGCGCGCTTCGTGGACGGCTGGTTCGTGCGCACGATGCCCGACCTCAACCAGCGCAACCCGCACCTGGCGCGCTACCTGATCCAGAACACCCTGTGGTGGATCGAATACGCGGGACTGTCCGGTATCCGCGAAGACACCTTCGGCTACGCCGATGCCGATTTCCTCGGCGCGTGGGCGAAGGCGGTGCTGGAGGAGTACCCGGGCTTTTCGATGGTCGGCGAGGAGTGGAGCGTCAACCCCGCCATCGTTGCCCACTGGCAGCGCGGCAAGGCAAACCCGGGCGGGCACGTGCCGCACATGCCGAGCATGATGGATTTCCCCCTGCACATCGCGCTGCGCAACGCACTGGTCGACCCGGAGGGCTGGGAAAGCGGTTGGATCGACCTGTACGAGATGCTGGCCAACGATTTCCTCTATCCGGATCCGGGCGCACTGGTCGTGTTCGCTGAGAACCACGACACCCCGCGGTTGCTGGCGCACCTCGATGGCGACATCGACCGCTGGAAGATCGGCATGGCCTACCTCGCCACCGTGCGCGGCATCCCCCAGTTCTATTACGGCTCCGAAGTGCTGCTGCGCGGGCCCAAGGAACGCAACGACAGCCTGCTGCGCGCGGACATGCCGGGGGGCTG
Organism: Pseudomonadota bacterium; assembly: GCA_040385305.1. GTDB lineage: Bacteria > Pseudomonadota > Gammaproteobacteria > Xanthomonadales > Xanthomonadaceae > Thermomonas. Next base: position 3,141 of record JAZKHR010000014.1, on the reverse strand, counting down.
GGCCGGCGATGCCGGGAATGCGTTCACCGGCAAGGGCTTGAGCGTCGCGCAGCTGGAGGCGCAGGCCTATGTCCGCAGCCTGTTCAACTGGCGCAAGCGCAACCCGCTGGTGCACACGGGCAGGCTCACCCACTTCGCACCGGCGGATGGCGTGTACGTGTTTTTCCGACATGACGGCATGCCCGGCAGCGGCAAGTCGGTGATGGTGGCGCTCAACAAGGGTGCGGCGGTGACGTCGCTTCCACTCGACCGATTCGCTGCGTTCCTCCGCGGGCGCGATGCACGCGATGCGCTGAGCGGCGCGCCCGTGGCACTGGGCACGGCGCTCAGACTGCCCGGCAAGTCGGCCACCATTTTCGAAATCGAATAGCTGCATCGCGACGGCGAGACCATTGGGGGAATCGCGCAGCGGCATTTCGAGCCCCGTAGCGATCACCAGGCGGCATACGCCGGCGCAGCGACGAGCCCGCTCTAGATCTCCAGCCAGCCCGCCACCACCGCCCGCAACTCGTCCACGCCCTGCTTGGTCTCGCCGGAGAAGGTCTGAACGCTGACGCTGTCGCCGAACGGGCCGGCCAATTCCTTGCGCACGGCCTGCAGGGTCTGGGTCTGCTGGCCTCGGCCGAGCTTGTCGGCCTTGGTCAACAGGGCGTGGGCGGGGAGCTCGCGGCGCATCGCATAGCCCAGCATCTGCTTGTCGTATTCGCGCAGTGGGTGGCGGATGTCCATCACCACCACCAGCCCGGACAGCGCGATGCGGCTGCCGAAGTAGCCGTCGAGGAACGCCTGCCAGTGCGCCTGCAAGTCCTGCGGGACCTTGGCATAGCCATAACCAGGCAGATCGACGAGGTACCTGTCCTCGTGCGGCGGCAGGCCGAAGTACACGAGTTGCTGGGTGCGGCCCGGCGTCTTCGACACCCGCGCCAGCGCATTGCGCCCGCACAGCGCGTTCAGCGCGGAGGACTTGCCGGCGTTAGAACGGCCGGCGAAGGCCACTTCGCGGCCGCCATCGGGCGGCAGCTGGCGGTGGGTGTGCGCGGCCAGCAGGTAGTCGGCGCGGTTGAAGGGATTGGGATTGGCCATGCCGCTAGGATCGCACGGCCGCACGGCGACGTCCGCCGCGGTTTGACCGGCTTCCGCGCGGCGACGATAATTTGCCAGTTCAGCGGCCGCGCGTTGCCGCCCGTCTTTCGGAGTTCCGCATGCGTCCTGCCCGCCTCCATGGTCTCGTCGGTTTCACCGCGCTTGCGCTGGCCGCGGTTGCCTTCGCCCAGAGCACCCCGATGGCAGTCCCGGACAACGCACCGGTGCAAGCCGCGCCGTTGGACGAAAAGCCCGCCACCTGGGGCGATGCCAAGGCCGGGCAAACCAAGGCCGGCGCCTGCGCAGCCTGCCACGGGCTCGACGGCAACGGGCTGCAGCAGAACGCACCGCGCATCGCCGGCATGCCGGAGCGCTACATCGCCCGGCAGCTGGCCCTGTTCAAGCATGGCGAGCGCACCGGCGGGCTGGCCGCACTGATGGCGCCCTACGCCGCCCCACTCTCCAGCCAGGACATGCGCGATCTCGGCGCCTGGTACGCGTCCCAGGCTGCCGGTGCCGGCGTGGCCGACGACACCGCCATTGCCACCGGTCCCAACCAGGGCATGAAGTTCTACCAGGTTGGCGAGCGCCTGTACCGCGCGGGGGACGCCACGCGCGGCATCCCCGGCTGCATGGCCTGCCACGGCCCCGCGGGGGGTGGCAACCCCGGCCCGGCGTATCCGTCCCTGGGCGGCCAGGACGCGGCCTATGTGGTGAGGCGCCTGGAGGAATACCGCACCGGTACCACCACCGCGCGCGACGCCGCCCACTTCAACCTCATGGCGCGCATCGCCAAGCCGCTCACGGACGAGGAAATCCAGTCGCTGGGCAGCTATGTGCAGGGCCTGCACGCCCGCCGGCCGGGAACCGCAACCGCCGCAGCCGGGCGCTGACGGATCGGCGCGCTTCACCATGCGTTCCGGCGGACGCGGGCAATCTCGCCCGTTGCCGCCCACACCGAGGCCCCACTGATGCGCACACTGCTGTTGTCGCTGTCCCTGTTCGTGCTCGCCTCGCTGGCGCCAGCCGCGGCGCAGCAGGCACCACTGCGGGGCCTCAGTGAAGGCGTGGAATACCGCCTGATCGAGGGTGGCACGCCGTACCGCGCGCAGCCCGGCAAGATCGAAGTGGCAGAAATCTTCGCCTACTGGTGCCACCATTGCGCGAACTTCGACCCGATGCTGGATGCCTGGAAGCGCACCCTGCCGGCGTCGGCCAGCTTTGTCGCGGTCCCGCTGGTGTCCTCGCCGGATGATGCCTACGGCCGGGTGTACTTCGCGGCAGAAGCCTCGAAGTCTCTGCCGGTCCTGCACCCGCGCCTGTTCAAGGCCATCCACCAGACCAACGAGCTGCCGAAGGCGCCCCGCCTGGAGCAGGTCGTCGCGTTCTCCAGCAAGGTCCCCGGAATCAACGCCACCGCCTTCAAGGCAGCGCTGGCCGATGACGCCACGCTGCGTGCCAAGCTCGCCAGGGCAGGCCAGTTCGCCCAGCGCAGCGACATTCCCGGCACGCCGTCGCTGGTGATTGATGGTCGCTACCTGGTGCTCGGCAACAGCTACGAAAGCCTGCTCGGCAACGCCCGCAAGATCGTCGCCGCACTGGCGCCCGCTGCAGCGCCCGCCGGCAAGCGGCCCGCCAGCAAGCCGTCCGCCCCGAAACCCCGTTCCTGACCCAGGAGTGCCGACATGATTTCGCGACTCGCCCTGCTGCTCGTCGTCCTGCTGCCGCTGGCGGCATGCAAGCCCGATACCGCCGCAACCGCAAACGGCGATGCAACGACGCCTGCCGCCGAGGGTGCGCCTGCCGCAGCCGCGCCGCAGGCCAGTGCCGAAGATCCGCAAGCCAAGGCAGCCGCCGAAGCGGCAGCCCAGGCCGCCGCCGAGGCCGCCGCCAAGTTGCCACCACCGGTGGCAGGCACCGACTACATCGAGATCGCCAACGGCCAGCCGCTAGAGACGACCGATGGCCGCATCGAAGTGGTGGAATTCTTCGGTTACGTCTGCCCGTACTGCGCAGCTTTCCAGCCCACCGTGCGCGCGCTGAAGGCCAACCTGCCGC
>JAZKHR010000013.1:0-26948 GCA_040385305.1 Pseudomonadota bacterium | reverse complement strand
AAGCCATGCTGGTGGAATGCACCGGCTACGACGCGGTCAGCCTGCAGCCCAACTCGGGCGCGCAGGGCGAATATGCCGGCCTGCTGGCGATCCGCGCGTACCACGCCTCGCGCGGCGACACCAAGCGCGACATCTGCCTGATCCCGGAATCCGCGCACGGCACCAATCCCGCCTCTGCGCAAATGTGCGGCATGCAGGTGGTGGTGACCAAGTGCGATGCCAACGGCAACGTGGACCTCGACGACATCCGCCGCAACGCGGAAAAATATTCCGAGCGCCTGGCCGCACTGATGATCACCTACCCGTCCACCCATGGCGTGTTCGAGGAAGACGTGGTCGCGATCTGCGACATCGTTCACCAGCACGGCGGACAGGTGTACACCGACGGCGCCAACATGAACGCCCTGGTCGGCGTGGCCAAGCCCGGCAAGTGGGGTTCGGACGTCTCCCACCTCAACCTGCACAAGACCTTCTGCATCCCGCACGGCGGCGGCGGTCCAGGCGTCGGTCCATGCGCGGTCAAGGCACACCTTGCACCGTTCCTGCCCAAGGCGCTGCAGGCGGATGGCTTCCTTACCGAGGGCGTGGGCGACGGGCCGATGGTCAGCGCCGCGACCTATGGCAGTGCCAGCATCCTCCCGATCAGCTGGATGTACATCGCGATGATGGGCGCGGACGGCCTGCGCAAGGCCACCCAGGTCGCGTTGCTCAACGCCAACTACATCGCCAGGAAGCTCGAGCCGCATTACGAGACCCTCTACACCGGCCGCAACGGGCTGGTGGCGCACGAATGCATCCTCGACCTGCGACCGATCAAGGACGCCACCGGCATCAGCGCCGAAGACGTGGCCAAGCGGCTGATCGATTTCGGATTCCACGCACCCACGCTGAGCTTCCCGGTCGCAGGCACGCTGATGGTGGAACCCACCGAATCCGAATCCCTGCATGAGCTCGACCGTTTCATCGACGCCATGATCCAGATCCGCGAAGAGATCCGCATGGTCGAGCGCGGCGAACTCGACCGCGAGGACAACCCGCTCAAGCACGCGCCGCACACCGCCACGCAAGCGGCCGCGGCCGAGTGGACCCATGCCTACAGCCGCGAGCTCGCGGTGTTCCCGCTGGCCACCTTGAAGCAGCAGAAATACTGGCCGCCCGTAGGCCGCGTGGACAACGTCTACGGCGACAAGAACGTGTTCTGCAGCTGCGTCCCGATCGGAGATTTCAAGGGCGAGCCTGAAGCCTTCAGCGAGCCGATGGTGGCCTGAGGGCTCCGCGCAGACATCGCGCACCGGACACGTTACAGTCCGGTGACGCGGTGACCCTGCGGACGCCTCCGGGAGAGGGGTGCGTCCACGACGAATGGTATCCATGCCCGGCAGGGGCACCCGGTCCAGACCATTCCGGGGAGAACATCCAATGCCAGTGCGTACCGTGCCCAACGTCCACCGACTTGCCCTTGCGCTGCTCGCGTCGCTGGCCCTGCCCGCGATGGCGCAGCAAGCCGGGACCGTCGAGACTCCCTCGGACACCGGCGTCAAGAACCTTGACCGGATGACCGTCACCGGCTCGCGCATCAAGCGCGCCGACATCGAGGAAGCGCTGCCGATCACCTCCTTCACCAAGGACCAGATCGACGCGCAGGGCATCACCTCGGCCGAGCAGCTGATGCAGTACCTCAACATCGCAAGCAACAGCTCCGACAACCTGGCCAGCAATGCCGGCATCGTCGGCGAGACCCTGCGCGGCGACAACGGCGTGTCGGGCGCCAACCTGCGCGGACAAGGCGCGGACGCCACGCTGGTGCTGCTCAACGGGCGCCGCGTCGCGACACATGGCCTCAAGGGTCGCGCCGTTGACCTCAACTCCATTCCATTTGCCGCGATCGAGCGCGTGGAAGTGCTGCGCGACGGTGCTTCCGCGATCTATGGCACCGATGCAATCGGCGGGGTCATCAACTTCATCACCAAGCGCGACTTCAGCGGCGTCCAGGCCTCGGTCTTCCTGGACTACACCGAAGATGGCGGCGGCAACATCCAGCGCGGCAGCCTGCTGCTGGGCCATGGAGACCTGGACCGCGACGGCTGGAATGCGTTCGCTTCGCTCAGCGTCAAGCGCAACACCATCCTGCGCGGCACCGACCGCGACTTCTCCAACACGTTCCAGCCGGATCGCGGCCTTTCGCCGGATACCCGCGGGACGCCCTATGCCACCGTCTTCAGCCTCGGTGCTACAGGCGTGGGTGCATCCAGCCTGCTGAGGAACGGCGTGCTCGACCCGGCCGGCGGCACGACCCGCTACACCGCCGTCAACCCGGCCAACGTGCCGGGCGGCGCTGGGTGCGAGAACGTGGGCCCCGACATGGGTCCGTACGATTTCCGCCTGTGGAGTTCGCCGGCATCGAGGTTTGCCTGCGCGTGGGACTATCCCGCTGCCGCCGTGATCCAGCAGCCGCAGGACAGCGTGGACTTCATCGGCCGAGCCACCTTCAAGATCAATGAACGCCACGAGGCCTACGTCGAGCTCACCGCCTCCAAGGTCGAGGTAGCCAAGACGTTCGAGCCCAACCAGATTTCCTCGAGCACCAGCACCGCCGCCACTGCGCTTGGCCCGAGCACCTGGTACCCGCTCAATGCCACGACCAAGGCCACTTACGATGCGGTCTACAACGCGCTGGCCGGCTACTTTGGCGCCGGTCAACTCAACTACGGCGCGCCCATCGCCTATCGCTGGCGTTGCATGGCCTGCGGCCCGCGCCAGATCGAGACCACCACCGACTCCTATCGGTTCGTTGCCGGTCTTGGCGGCCTGGTCGGGGACTGGAGCTACGACGTCGGCCTGACCCGGGCATCCAGTTCCTCCGATTCGGTGCTGGGCACGGGCTTCCACTACACCGACGCGCTCAAGCAGGTACTGGGCAGCGGCTTGCTCAATCCCTTCCTGCTGCCGGGGCAGGCGCAAACCGCCGCCGGCCAGGCTGCGCTGGACGCAGCGTCTGCCCAAGGCGTGACGCTGTACGGTGGCGAATCGCTGCTCACCGCGCTGGATGCCTCGGTCTCCGGCGACCTCGGATTCAACCTGCCCGGCGGCGCCGTGGCGATGGCTGCCGGCATCGACCTCCGCAGGGAGGAGTACAGGTTCGATGGCGACACCCGCGCCGACAAGCGCGTCGTGTTCAACGCACCCTTCGACGATGCCAACGCACTGGCCAACGTCAGCCGCGACATTCGTGCCGCGTACGTGGAACTGCACCTGCCGTTGCTGACGAGCCTCGACCTGAATCTTGCGGGCCGGTTCGACGATTACAGCGGCTTCGGCAGCACCACCAACCCCAAGGTGTCATTCAAGTACCAGCCGTTCGAATCGCTGCTCTTCCGTGGCGCATACAGCACGGGCTTCAAGGTGCCGAACTTCAACCAGCTGTTCAACGGCATCAGTGAAGTCCAGTACACCGGGCTTGACCTCGCGGATCCCAAGACCTGTCCGACGGGCGTTGCCAACCAGACCACGCCGGGCTGCGCGGTGATCCGTCCGGTCGAGCTGTTCGGGGGCAACCCGGATCTCGCGCCCGAGGAATCGACACAGAAAAGCTTCGGCTTCGTGTATTCGCCGATGCAGTACTTCAACGTGGCGGTGGACTGGTGGCAGATCGAGCGCGAGAACAGCATCCAGGCTGCGCGGCGCGATTACCTGATCCAGTACTACGACCTGTTCGAGGCCAATTTCATCCGTGATTCCGCGGGACAGGTGGTGGCCATCGATCGCCGCTTCATCAATTCCGGCGGCAGCTTCACCCAGGGCGTGGAGCTGGATGCCAACCTCATGGGCGAAATGGCGGGAGGCCGCTGGAACGTCAACCTCAACGGCAGCTACACCCATCTGTTCAAGACCAAGGCGCTGCAGTCGTTGCCGTACGGGCCGAACCTGGTCAACAAGTACGTGCGTTATTACAACCTGCCGGTCCGCTGGAAGCACACGCTCAGCTTCGGCTGGGCACGTGGCGACTGGACCCACGGACTTACCCAGATCCATCGCGACGGCTACAACGACGAGCTGCCCGTGAGCGTGGCCAACGGCAGCTACATCCCGCCGAACTGGAAGCCGCGGGTGGAGGGTTACACCATCTACAACTACAACGTGTCCTGGACTGGTATCGACAAGCTGAAGGTCGGGTTTGGCATCAAGAACCTGTTCAACGAGGACCCGCCATTCACCGCGCACCAGAACGACTTCTCGGCGGGCGCCGCATGGGAACCGCGCATCGCCGATCCGCGCGGTCGTGCCTACACGCTCCTGCTGGAATACAGCTTCTGGTGATCCACCGCGCTCTTCGGCAAGAAAAGAAAGCCCCGCGACGCGGGGCTTTCTTTTTCATGCAGCCCGACGTCCGCGGTCAGGTCCAGGGGTCACGCAGCACGATGTTGGCGTCGCGGTCCGGACCGGTGCTGACGATCGCCAGCGGGCAGCCGGCCAGCTCCTCCAGCGCGCGCAGGTAGGCGCGCGCGGCGGGCGGCAGCTTGTCCCACTCGGTGATGCCTGCGGTGGTTTCCTGCCAGCCCGGGAATTCCAGGTACACCGGCGTGCACTCTTCCCACCCGGCGGCGTCCAGCGGCGCGTATTCGGTGCGCTTGCCGCGGTACTGGTAGGCCACGCAGATCTTCAGCGTCTCCATGCCATCGAGGATGTCGAGCTTGGTGATGCACAGCCCGCTGATGCCGTTGATCGCCACCGCGCGCTTGAGCGCGACGATATCCATCCAGCCGCAGCGACGCGGCCGGCCGGTGGTGGCGCCGTATTCCTGGCCGCGGTCGCGGATGCCCTGGCCGATGGCGTCGTCCAGCTCGGTCGGGAACGGGCCACCGCCTACGCGCGTGGCGTACGCCTTGGCGATGCCCAGCACGTAATCGATCGCGTCCGCGCCCACGCCGCAGCCGGCCAGCGCGCCGCCCACGGTGGTGTTGGACGAAGTGACGTACGGATAGGTACCGTGGTCGATGTCGAGCAGCGAGCCCTGCGCGCCTTCGAACAGCACCCGCTTGCCCTGCTTGCGCAGCGCGTGGAGGATGCCCGCGACGTCGGCCTTCATCGGCTCCACGTACTCGCCGAATGCCAGTGCCTCGTCGAGGGTCTGCTGGTAATCGACTGCGTCGACCTTCAGGTACTGGGTCAGCACGAAGTTGTGGTAATCGAGCGCGGCGCGCAGTTTCTCCGCCAGCTCCGCCGGGTAATGCAGGTCGGCGATGCGGATGCCGCGGCGCGCCACCTTGTCCTCGTACGCCGGGCCGATACCGCGGCCGGTGGTGCCGATGGCCTTGCCACCGGCGGCCTTCTCGCGCGCCTGGTCCAGGGCGATGTGGTACGGCATGATCACCGGCGTCGCCGGCGAGATCTTGAGCCGCGAACGCACCTCCACCCCGTTGCCTTCCAGTTCCGCGATCTCCTTCTGCAGCGCGCCCGGGTGCAAGACCACGCCGTTGCCGATCAGGCACAGCGCATCGTCGCGCAGGATGCCGGACGGGATCAGGTGCAGCACGGTTTTCTTGCCGGCGATCACCAAGGTGTGGCCAGCGTTGTGCCCACCCTGGAAACGCACCACGGCGCCGATGTCCTGGGTAAGCAGGTCGACGATCTTGCCCTTGCCTTCATCGCCCCACTGGGCACCGAGAACGACGACTGACTGACCCATGATCTTGCTCCAAACGTGAGAAAAGCCGAGGCGAGCCCCGGCTTTTCGACATTCTACGGACTTGCGGTGAAGGCCGCGACAGTCAGCCGCCGCGCACCAGGTACAACGACACGACGCCAAGTACCAGCACGATCCCACCGACCCGGCGTACGTGCTCGTCCGGCATCTGCTGGAGCTGCTCGGCGGCGCGTTTCCAGGCGCCGGGCGCGGCAAACAGCACCAGACCCTCCAGCACCGCGACCAGGCACAACGCCGCCCACAGGTCGGCCATCGGGCTTAGCGGTCGCTGCGCATGTACTGCAGGAACGGGTCGTCGCGCTCCAGCACGATCACCGCATTGCCGTCGGCGAACGACCGGCGGTAGGCCTCCAGGCTGCGCTGGAACGCGTAGAACGACGGATCGCGGTTGGCGGCATCGGCGTAGATGCGGGCAGCATCGGCGTCGCCCTCGCCGCGCAGCTTCTGCGCGTCGCGCTCGGCCTCGGCGGCGATCACGGCCTGCTGGCGGTCGGCCTCGGAACGGATGGTCTGCGACAGCTCCTCGCCCTCGGCGCGCAGCTGGCTGGCGACCTGTTGGCGTTGGGCACGCATGCGCCGGTACACCTGTTCGATCACTTCGCCGCCGGTGGGCAGGTCGATGCGCTTGATGCGGATATCGGAAATGCTCACACCCAGCGTGGCTGCGCCCTTGTTGATGGTGACCAGTTGCGCCGCGAGCACCTTGTCGCGGTCGCCGGACACGACCTGCTGCAGGGTCAGCGCGTTGATCTCGTTGCGCAGCGCATCCTTGATGATCGGGGCCAGCCGCTGCGCCGCCACGGACTCGTCGCCGCCGGTGGCGCGGTAGAAGGTGCGCACGTCCTCGATCTTGCCGATCGCGAAGAAATCGACGCTGACGTCCTTCTTCTCCGAGGTCAGGTAACGCTCCGGTTCCGCGGCCAGGATCTGCAGGCGGCGGTCGAAGATGCGCGCGGTTTCGATGAGCGGCAGCTTGAAATGCAGGCCCGGGCCAATGTCCCAGCGCACCACCTTGCCCAGGTTGAGCACGATGGCGTTCTGGCCCTCGCTGACCACGTACACCGAACTCAACAGCAGCAGGAAGCCCGCGACCGCGGCCGACATCCAGGCGGAAAATTTCATCGACGGCTCCTCATTGGACGGTCCCTTCGCGGGGGGCGGTGCGCCCGGTGCGGCCCTGGCGCACGCCCTCCGTGGTGGCGTCCACCACCGGGGAAAGCAGCTCGGGTGGCAGCACGGACGGGCCCTGCGCGGCCGGCGCGGCGCCGTTGCCCTGCATCGGCACGTAGATCAGCTGGCGGCCATCGCCTCCGACCACCTTGCGGTTGCCGGCCAGTACCTGCTGCACCGTTTCCAGCCACAGGCGCTTGCGGGTCACTTCGGGCGCAGCCTTGTACTGCTCGACCAGCAGGGTGAAACGGTCGGCGTCACCGGTGGCTCGGGCGATCGAGGCGGTCTTGTAGCCTTCGGCAACGGTGCGCACGCGCGCGGCCTGGCCTCGCGCCTCGGGCACGATCTTGCTGGCATAGGCCTCGGCCTCGCTCTTGGCGCGGTCCTTGTCCTGCTGGGCGCTGTTCACGTCGTCGAAGGCGGGCTTCACTTCCTCCGGCGGACGCGCGTTCGGCAAGTTCAGTTCGGTCACGACCAAACCCGTCCGGTAGCGGTCCAGCGCGGCCTGCAGGCGCTGCTTTGACGACACCGCCAGCGCACTGCGTGCGCTCAGCACCGTGTCCAGGTCGGAACGGCCGACCTGCTCGCGCACCGCGCTGAGGGTGGCTTCCTGCAGCACCTGGTCGGCATCGCGGGTGCCGAAGAGATATTGCTGTGGGTCACCCACGCGGTATTGCACGTTGATTTCCACGCTGACGATGTTCTCGTCGCGGGTCAGCACCGGCACGGTGTCGCTGAAGGTCTTGATCTGGGTCGCATTGACCTTGGTGACCCGCTCCAGCGGCCACGGCAGCTTGAGGTGCGGGCCGGGCTGCAGCACGCGATCGTATTGGCCGAAGCGCAGGACCACGCCGCGCTGCTGCTCGGTGACCAGCACGAAGCAGTTGAACGCCAGCCACAGGCCCAGCGCGATCAACACCCAGCGTAGCGGGTTGCCGCTGCCCTGACCGCCGCCGAAGCTCGGCAGGCGACCCAGCAGGCCGCCCAGCCCGCCGCCGCCCCTGCGATTGTTGTTGCCGGACGTGTTGCCGGGTTTGTTCCAGGCCATGCCTGCTCCGATGCGGCCGCATGCATGCGGCTTTGGATTGCGGAAGGTGATTGCAGATCCGTGATTCTAAGGGCTGCGCTGCACGGCTGCAGCGGATGCGAGCTACTCCGCCATTTCCAGCGCCGGGTCGGGAAGCAGCGGCCGCAGCGGCGCGCCATCGTCCTGGGCCGCGAGGCGCGCGGCATCGGCCGCGGCCAGGTCAACCTGCAGGCGCCAGCCATCGCCGTCGTGTTGTTCGCCGGTGACCGCGTCCAGCGCATGCAGCCGCGCGCGCAGGCGGCCGGCGTCGGTGGGCAGCAGGATTTCGCCGGCGATCCGCTTCAGGCCCAGGCGTTCGCCCAGCGCCTCGCGCAGCAGGTCGATGCCGAGGCCATCGCGTGCCGACAACCACACCGCGCTGCGCTGCTCGCCGCGCTGGTCGATGCGGGCGGTAGCGCCTTCGATGCGGTCGATCTTGTTATAGACCACCAGTTGCGGGATCGCACCCGCACCGATTTCATTCAGCACATCGTCGACCTGGGCCATGCGCTCGTCGCGAAGCGGATCGTCGGCATCGACCACGTGCAACAGCAACTCGGCTTCGCGGGCCTCGCTCAGGGTCGAGCGGAACGCGGCGACCAGTTCGTGCGGCAGGTCGCGCACGAAACCCACCGTATCCGCGAGCACCACGCCACCACCAGGCAATTCAATCCGGCGCACGGTAGGGTCCAGCGTCGCGAACAGCTTGTCGGCCGCGTAGGCATCAGCGCCGGTCAGCGCGTTGAACAAGGTGGACTTGCCCGCATTCGTGTAACCGACCAGGGCCACGCGTGGCAGTTCGCTGCGCAGCCGCGCGCGCCGCATCTGGGTGTGCTGCACTTCCACTTTTTCCAGCCGTGCCTTGAGGATGTCGACCCGCTTCTGCAGCAGGCGGCGGTCAGTCTCGAGCTGGGTTTCGCCGGGCCCACGCAGGCCGATGGCGCCGCCGCGCTGGCGCTCAAGGTGGGTCCACCCGCGCACCAGGCGCGTGGCCATGTGCGACAGCTGGGCGAGTTCCACCTGCAGCTTGCCTTCGGCGCTGCGCGCGCGCTGGGAGAAGATGTCCAGGATCAGACCGGTGCGGTCCACCACCCGGCGTTCCAGCGCACGTTCCAGGTTGCGTTCCTGCACCGGGCTGAGCGCGTGGTTGACCAGCACCAGGTCGGCACCAGTTGCCTCGCAGGCCGCCTTCACTTCCTCGACCTTGCCGCTGCCAATCAGGGTGGCGGGATTGGGGCGGTCGATCTTCGCGGTCAGTACCGCGGCGATGCTCGCGCCGGCGGAACGGGCGAGCTCGCCGAATTCCTCGAGCACGCCCTCGCCGGGCGGGCCACCGGTGTGCGGCTGGATCAACAGGGCGTGTTCGCCCCGGCGGGAACGTTCAAACAATGTCGTTGACCGGGAGGTTGGCTGGCATGCACCCAGTGATGGGGCCGGCCTCCGCCAAAACAAGCAGGCGCTTATTCGGCCTCGTCACCCGGCTCGTCGTCGCCGCCTTCGACACCCGGACCGATGCGCACGTTCCGCGCCGGCACCACGGTGGAGATGGCGTGCTTGTAGACCATCTGGCTGACCGTATTGCGCAGCAGCACAACGAACTGGTCGAACGATTCGATGGTGCCCTGCAGCTTGATGCCGTTGACCAGGTAGATCGATACCGGGATGCGCTCGCGACGCAACGCGTTCAGGAATGGATCCTGCAATGATTGCCCCTTGGACATGCTGTTCCCCCGTCGGCTTTTGTGAAGCCTGTTGTTGTGTGTGGTGGTGGGCCAGACGCCGTCCCCGCGACGCTCCCCCTGGCCCCGCGCCAACCCGCAGACAGGCGGCGCGGGTCGATGTTAGCGCAGGTGAATGGGCTTTCGCGCGGGTGCGCCAACGAATCCAGCGACCGCCGCATGCAGTTGCGTGCGCTGAGTCACGGGATCGAACCAGCGTGCGTCCAGCTCACCCCGCAACCAGGTGAACTGGCGTTTGGCCAATTGGCGGGTAGCAGCGATGGCGCGGCTGCGGAAGGTAGCCGCATCGCAAGCGCCGTCGAGATGTTCCCAGGCCTGCCGATAACCAACCGCGCGCGCAGCCGGCAGCTCCAGCGGGCTGGGGTGCGAGGCCAGTTGCGACAAGTTGCGCAGCGCCCGCACTTCGTCGAGGAACCCTCCGGCGAGCATCGCGTCGAAGCGCGCCTCGATGCGCGCATGCAGCTCCTCGCGCAGCGGCGGCGACAACGCCAGCTTGAGCACTTTCAGCGGGAGCCGGTTGCGCAAGGGTGCGCGCTGCCATTCCGTGATTGCCTTTCCACTGATCCGATGGACCTCAAGCGCACGCTGGATGCGTTGCGCATCGGTGGCATGGATGCGCGCCGCGGCGACGGCATCGATGCGTGACAAGTCCGCATGCAAGGATGCCCAGCCACGCTCTGCCGCTTCCGCCGAGATCGCCTTTCGCGTTGCGGCATCCGCTTCCGGCATGTCGGCCAGTCCTTCCAGCAGCGCGCGGAAATACAGGCCGGTGCCGCCGGCAAGGATCGGCAGCTTGCCGCGCGCGACGATGGCATCGATCGCGCTGCGTGCATCGCGGGCGAACTCCGCCGCCGAGTACGGCCGCCATGGATCGCGCAGGTCAAGCAGGTGGTGCCGCACCTGGGCGCGCTCTGCCTGGGTCGGCTTGGCCGCCCCGATGTCAAGGCCACGGTACACCAGCGCCGAGTCCACGCTGACGATCTCGCCGTCCAGCCGCTGCGCGAGCTCGAGCGCGTAAGCGCTCTTGCCGGATGCGGTCGGTCCCATCAGCGCGACCGCGCGCGGGCGTGCATCAAGCGTCACGGCGGGCACCTTGCGGATCGGCCAATACCCGGCGCCTCAGTACCCGCTTTCGCGCAGGGTCAGTTGTACCTGCTGGTGCCGCGCCAGCACGGCCGGCGCGGGCGCGCGCGACAACAGGCTGCCAGTGATGATCGCGATGCTGGCCGCAATCACGCCGGGCACCATTTCGTACAGCGCGCTGCCAGTGTATCGCCACAGGATCACTGTCGCCGCGCCGAACACCATTCCGGCCAACGCGCCGCTGCGCGTCATCCGTCCCCAGAAAAGCGAGAACAGCACCACCGGACCGAACGCCGCGCCAAAGCCGGCCCAGGCGTAGCTGACCAGGCCAAGCACGCGGCTGTCAGGATCCCGCGCGATGAAGATCGCTACCAGCGCGATGGCCAGCACCATCGCCCGCCCGACCCAGACCAGCTCGCGCTCACCGGCATGCGGGCGGATGAAGCCGCGGTAGAAATCCTCGGTCAAAGCACTGGAACAGACCAGCAACTGGCAGGACAGCGTGCTCATCACCGCGGCCAGGATGGCCGACAGCAGAACCCCGGCGAGCCACGGGTTGAACAGCAAATTGGCCAGGGAGATGAACACGCGCTCGTGGTTCTCGGTGACCATCGCGGCCTGCTCGGGATGCTGGGCGAAATAGGCGATGCCGAAGAACCCGGTAGCCATCGCGCCGACCAGGCACAACACCATCCACGCCATGCCGATCCGCCGCGCCTGCGGAATCACCGCGAGCGAATCCGCGGCCATGAACCGCGCCAGGATGTGCGGCTGTCCGAAGTAACCCAGCCCCCACGCCAGCAGGGAGACGATCCCGACCATGCCCAGCTCGCCACCCTTGAACCAGTCCAGCCTGGCCGGGTCCAGCGCCTCGATTGCCTGCAGGCTGTCGCCAATCCCGCCGGTGCTCAGGATCACGATGACCGGCGTCAGGATCAGCGCGAAGATCATCAGCGTGGCCTGCACGGTGTCCGTCCAGCTCACCGCCAGGAAGCCGCCCACAAGGGTGTACAGGATGGTCGCCGCCGCGCCCCACCACAGCGCCTGCGCATACGGCAGCCCGAACACGCTCTCGAACAGGCGCGCGCCGGCCACGATGCCGCTGGCGCAATAGACCGCGAAGAACACCAGGATCACCAGCGCCGACACGATCCGCAGCAGCTTGCCGCCATCGCCGAAGCGGGTGGTGAAATAGTCGGGCAGCGTCAGCGCGTTGTCGGTGCGCTCGGTATACACCCGCAACGGACCGGCCACGAATTTCCAGTTGGCCCACGCACCGAGGACAAGGCCGATCGCGATCCACGCCTCGGACGCACCGGACAGGTACAAGGCACCGGGCAGGCCCATCAGCAGCCAGCCGCTCATGTCCGACGCGCCCGCCGACAGGGCAGTCACGTAGCTGCCGAGCGAACGGCCGCCGAGGATGTAGTCGTCGAAATCGCGGGTGCGCTGCCACGCCACGAAGCCGATGCCGATCATCGCCAGCAGGTAGATACCGAAGGTGATCAGAAGCGGCGTACTGGCGATCATGCGCATGTTCCCGTGGTTGTCGCGGGGAGCTTACCGCAGCAAGCGGGGTGGCCCACCCGCCACGACTTCAATCCTCGGGCCAGCGCACCTGCGGCTTCGCGTCGACGCGCGGCATCGGCACCTGGTCCAGCGCGGTCCAGACCCTGAGCGCATCCACCGTCGCAGCAACATCGTGTACGCGCAACAGGCTCGCGCCCCGCTGCGCAGCGATCAGGTGCGCCGCCACCGAGCCGAATACGCGCTCCCGGGCGGGGTCGCGGCCGGTCAACTCGCCGATGCTCTTCTTTCGCGACAACCCGGCCAGCACCGGCACGCCGAGTTCGGTGAAGCGTTGCAACTGCGCGAGCAACTGCAGGTTGTGCTGCGTGGTCTTGCCGAAGCCGAAGCCGGGATCGACCACGATCCGCTTCTTGTCGATGCCGGCCATTTCGGCAACGAAGATGCGCTCGGCCAGGAAGCGATGCACGTCGCCGACCACGTCGTCGTACTGCGGCGCCATCTGCATGGAGTGCGGTTCGCCCTGCATGTGCATCAGAACCACCGGCACGCCGAGCGCGGCGGCCATCTCCAGCGTGCCTTCGCCACGCAGCGCGTGCACGTCATTGATCATTCCCGCGCCGGCATCGACGGCTGCGCGCATCACCTCGGGCTTGCTGGTATCGATGCTGATCGGCACGGAAACGCGGCGAGCCAGCGCTTCGATCACCGGGATCGTGCGGCGCAATTCCTCTTCGAGCGGCACCGGTTCCGCGCCGGGCCGGGTCGATTCGCCGCCGATGTCGAGCAAGTCCGCGCCCTCCTCCACCAGCGCCAAGGCATGCGCGATCGCTTCGCCGGTGCTGGCATGGGCGCCGCCATCGGAGAACGAGTCAGGCGTGACATTGACGATGCCCATCACCCGGGCGCGGTCAAGCCTGAGCACGCGGCCAGCGCAGTCCAGTTGCGGCGCGGTGTCGAACATGGGATTCCGGCAAAGAAAAAGGCCAGAGCGGACTCTGGCCTTTTCGTCGGCAGGAGGCAACCGGCCTCAGGTCTGCGCGGCGGGACCGCCAATGATCATCGGCTTGGCTTCTTCGCGCGCCGGGCCGCCCGGGCTCCAGCCCATCGGCGGCGGAGACTCCCGGCCCTCCATCACCGCATCGATCATCGGCACGTCGATGGTTTCATACTCCAGCAGGAGCTTGGCCATCGTGTGCAGCTTGTCGATGTTGGCGGTGAGGATGGTGGTGGTGCGCTCGAACGCCTTGTCGAGGATCGATCGCACGACTTCATCGATCCTGCGCGCGGTGTCGTCGGAGACGCTCTTGTGCTGGGTCACCGAGCGGCCCAGGAACACCTCGTCGTCCTCCTCGCCAAAAGTGATCGGGCCGAGTTCGGACAGGCCCCACTTGGTGACCATGTTGCGGGCCATCTTGGTGGCGCGTTCGATGTCGTTGCTGGCGCCAGTGGTGACCTTGTCCTCGCCGAAGATCAGCTCCTCGGCAACACGGCCGCCGTACAGCGAGCACAGCTGCGATTCGATCGCGGTCCGGTTGTACGAATACTTGTCGCCTTCCGGCAGGTACATGGTCACACCCAGGGCGCGGCCGCGCGGGATGATGGTGACCTTGTAGACCGGGTCGTGCTCCGGCACCAGGCGGCCGACGATGGCGTGGCCCGCCTCGTGGTAGGCGGTGAGCGTCTTTTCCTGCTCGCTCATGGCCATCGAGCGGTTCTCGGTGCCCATCATGATCTTGTCGCGGGCCTTGTCGAAGTGCTCCATGCGCACTTCCTTGCCGTTGCCGCGGGCGGCGAACAGCGCCGCCTCGTTGACGAGGTTGGCGAGGTCCGCGCCGCTGAAACCGGGCGTCCCGCGGGCGATCACCATCGGCACCACGTCGTCGGCGAGCGGCACCTTGCGCATGTGCACCTTGAGGATCTGCTCGCGGCCACGCACGTCAGGAAGGCCGACCACCACCTGGCGGTCGAAGCGGCCCGGGCGCAGCAGCGCCGGGTCCAGCACGTCGGGACGGTTGGTCGCGGCGACCACGATCACGCCTTCGCCACCCTCGAACCCGTCCATCTCCACCAGCAACTGGTTGAGTGTCTGCTCGCGCTCGTCATGGCCACCGCCGAGGCCAGCACCGCGATGGCGGCCAACGGCGTCGATTTCATCGATGAAGATGATGCACGGTGCGTGCTTCTTGGCCTGCTCGAACATGTCGCGCACGCGGCTGGCGCCGACGCCGACGAACATCTCGACGAAGTCCGAACCGGAGATCGAGAAGAACGGCACCTTGGCCTCGCCGGCGATGGCCTTGGCCAGCAAGGTCTTGCCGGTACCGGGCGGGCCCACCATCAGCACACCGCGTGGGATCTTGCCGCCCAGCTTCTGGAACTTGGAGGGATCGCGCAGGAACTCGACCAGCTCGGAGACTTCCTCCTTGGCCTCGTCGCAACCGGCGACGTCGGCGAAGGTGATCTTGGTCTGGTCCTCGTTGAGCAGCTTGGCGCGGGACTTGCCGAAGCTCATTGCGCCCTTGCCGCCGCCCTGCTGCATCTGCCGCATCATGAACAGCCAGAAGCCGATGATCAGGATGACCGGCAGGAAGTTCAGCACCAGCGACCAGAACGACACCCCGGAATCCGGCGGTGCCTGCTTGATCTCGACCTTGTGCTCGATCAGGTCGTTGATCAGGTCCTTGTCACGCACGGGGGCCGTGGTGGTCCCGGTGCTGCCATCGGCGCGCTCGAACTTCAGGGTGCGCTCGTTGCTGGCGATGTCGACCTGTTTGATGCGGTCGTTCTGCACATCCTGCACGAACTGCGAATAGACCACGTCCTGGTCGGCGGCCAGCTTGGGCGTGAAGCTCTGGAACACCACCATCAGCACGACGGCGACGACCACCCACAGCAGCAAGTTCTTGGCAAGATCGTTCATGTCGTCCCTTCTGATTCCAGACCGCGTGTCACTTCATTTGCGCCAGCTTGCCCTGGGCCAGGGCATACACTTCCGGCGACCGCTTGCGCGAGGCCGCCGGCTTGCGGATCGACACCTTTGCATAGCGCCGCCGCACTTCCTTCACGTACTCGTCGAAACCCACGCCCTGGAACAGCTTGATCAGGAACGTGCCGCCGCTGCGGAGCTGGCCATCGGCGAAGTCCATGGCGAGTTCCGCCAGGTGCATCGCGCGGGGCTGGTCCACCGAGTCCATGCCACTCTTATTGGGGGCCATGTCGGACAAGACAAGGTCGACCTGCTGCCCGTCCAGCATGGCCAGCAGCTGCGATAGGACGGCATCTTCCCTGAAGTCGCCATGAAGGAATTCGACCCCGGCCAAGGTCGGCATCTCCAGGATGTCGCTGGCGATCACCCGACCGGGTTTCTGCGGATCCATGCGGTCCAGCTCCTGGCGGACCCACTGCGACCAACCGCCCGGCGCGGCGCCCAGGTCCACCACCACCATGCCGGTCTTGAGCAGGCGATCGCGCTCGACCAGCTCCTCCAGCTTGTAGGCCGCGCGCGAGCGCATGCCTTCCGCCTGCGCCTTCTTGACGTAGGGGTCGGCGAAATGTTCCTTGAGCCAGCGTTGGCTGGATTTGCTGCGCGTGGCCATGGGCTTCCTGCCTCTGCGGGACGCCAGAGGGCCGGTGAACGGACGACCGGTTGGTCGCAGGCTGCATGATACCCTGCGCCTCCCGCAGACCCCTCCGTGCCGCATGTCGATTGCCCTGACCAACGCCCAGATCCGCTTCCTGCGTGGCCAGGCCCACGACCTGAAGGCGATGCTGCAAGTCGGCGGCAAGGGCATCACCGAGGCGCTGGCCGCCGAAGTCGACAACGCGCTGGAGCACCACGAACTGATCAAGGTCAAGGTGTTCGGCGAAGACCGGGACCAGCGCGACGCGATGATCGCCGAGCTCGCCTCCCGCACCGGCGCCGCCCTGGTCCAGCGCATCGGCCACACCGCCGTGTTGTACCGGCCGAGCAAGGACAAGCGCCACATCGTGCTGCCTCGGGCCTGAGCTGCGGCGCCACCGCGATGCAGCTCAACCTCGAACGTCCGGACTACCAGTACTTCCTGCGTGGCGCGGATGGCCGCGCAGCGCTGGTCAACGACCGCCGCATCGAACGCAGCTTCGTCATCTCCCCCGATACCCTGATCGAAGCGTGGCCAGTGCACGATGCCCGCGGCATGGTGCCCGCGGACCTCGACCCCCTCATCGACCTGCGCCCGGAGCTGGTGGTGCTGGGCACTGGCGCCGACCAGGTGTTCCCGCCCGCCGCCGTGATGGCCGCGTGCCTGCAACGCGGCATCGGCATCGAGGTCATGACCAATGCAGCCGCCGCGCGCACGTACAGTGTCTTGGCTGGCGAGGGCCGGCGGGTGGTGGCGGGATTCGTGTTTGCGGCGTAGTCCCCGCGTCGAGCGGCGGACGCCCGGGCCTCGCCTCGCCGCTCCTTCGAGTCATCCACGACTCAATGCGCGGCCGCGCGCCGTCCAGGGCGCGCTCGAGCCAAGGCCCGAGCGTCCACCCCTCGATGCTGCTGTTTCGCGACGTTGTGGGATCAACGCCTAGGCAAATACTGCTGCGGGTCGACCGGCTTGCCGTTGTAGCGGATCTCGAAATGCAGCATGTCGCGCGAAGCGCCACTGCGGCCCATTTCCGCGATCTGCTGGCCGGCCTGCACGCGCTGACCTTCGTTCACCAGGCGCGCGCGGTTGTGGCCATACGCCGACAGCCACTGCTCGTTGTGCTTGACGATCACCAGCTCGCCGTAGCCCACCAGGCCGGAACCGGAATACACCACCACGCCATCGGCAGCCGCACGTACCGGCTGGCCGCCCTTGCCGGCAATGTCGATGCCTTGGCGGGTGGGATCGCCGCCGGCAAACGTTTCGACCACCCCACCATCGGCCGGCCAGCGCCATCCCAGGGTGCTGGCCGAGGGCGCCACCACGGGGGTGTTCACCGGCGCTGCCGATCGCGGAACCGGCGAGCCTGCCCTGCGCGGCGGCGCGGAAGCAGCCACGACGCTGCGCTGCCCACCGGGATACAGGCGCAGGCGCTGCCCCGGATGGATGATGTAGGGCGGCGGGATGTCGTTCCAGAGGGCCAGGTCGAGCGCGGTCAGGCCGTTCTCGGTGGCGATCCGGTACACGCTCTGGCCGCGCTGGACGACCGCGGTGGCGCCGTATTTCGGCTGCGACACGCGGATCGGGCGTTCGCCCGCGGGAATGCGATTGCTGCGTGGATGGTCGGGCTCGCGCACCACGTGGCTGCGGCCGCAGCCAGCGAACAGGACCATCGCGGCCATCCCGACAGCCACGCAGCGCCATGAAGGCCCGCTTCGGTTCGCATGCATGGGAACGCCTCCAGCCATGCCCTCAGGCTAACGCCAGCCGGTTGAACAGTTGCTTCACCACCAGCCCGCCGCCGCCGATCAGGATCGCGAAGTAGACGATGGTGGCGATGTTGGCGAGGTGCCCCAGCAGAACGGCGCCACCATCGCGCTGCAGGAAACCGACCGCGAACAGCAGGAGGGCAAGCGCCGGCAAGGTATTGCTGAACGGCACGAAGCCGAATGGCGCCATCAGTAGCAAGGCGGCGAGGATGAAGGCGAGGTTGTTGACCAGGTCCGCGCCGCGTCCCTCCGCCAGTCCCGGCAGGCGATGCGGCCGGCTCACCCGCTCCATCCGTTGTACCCACACCAGGCCGCGCTGCAATGCTGGCCGCAGCTTGGTTGCGTGGATGTTGCGCGCGCGCAGCCGCTGCGGGAGCCACAGCGGCTTGTTGCGCAGCCTGCTCAGGCCGATCAGCAGGATCGCCGCACCGAAAGCCGTGCTGACGCCCGGGATCGAGACCGGGATCAGGAACACCAGGGTGAGGAAGATGGTCAGCAGCAGCAGGCCTTCTTCGCCGAACACGTCGAGCAGGTCACCGAGCGGCATCTCTCCGTCCGGCAGGCGTTCGATCATGGTCGTCATCTGCTCGCGCAGGGGCGCGTGGGTCGATGCCCGCTCCGCAGGGTTCATGCGTCCACCATGCCGGACAGCAGCGGCACGAACACCACCGGCGCGATCTCATGCTGCTGGACGACGCCGTCCGCATCCTTGCGCAGGCACAGCAGGGTCTGTCCGGACGCCCCGCCCACCGGCGCCACCAAGGTGCCGCCCGGCGCCAGCTGCGCGGTCAGGGCGTCCACCAGCGCCGGCGCCGCCGCAGTGACGATGATGGCGTCGAACGGCGCTTCCTCCGGCCAGCCAATGCGGCCGTCGTCATGCTTGCTGCGCACGTGCAGGCCCAGCGTGCGGAAGCGCTTGCGGGCCGTGCGCAACAGGTCGCCGATGCGCTCCACGGTGAACACTTCGATGCCCAGCGCGGCCAGGATCGCGGCCTGGTAGCCGGAGCCGGTGCCGATCTCGAGCACCCGCTTGGGGATGCCGTTTTCCAGCAGGGCCGCGGTCATCTTCGCCACCACCCACGGCTGCGAGATCGTCTGGCCGTGTCCGATCGGCAGCGCGGTGTCCTCGTAGGCGCGCGTGGCCAGCGCTTCATCGATGAACTGGTGGCGCGGCACGGTGCGGATCGCGTTGAGCACGCGTTCGTCGCTGATGCCGGGACTCTGCTGGGTGCCCGCGCGCAGGCGCTCGATCAGGCGGTCGCGCACCCGCTGGCTGGTCATGCCCATGCCGACGTCGGCCGGTTGCAGGCGCATGCGCGAGATCACGCGGCGGGCTCCGCGCCGGGGCTCGACAGCGTGTCCGCCAGCCCGCAGACCCAGCTCGACACCTGTTCCAGCGCCTGGTAGCGGGTCAAGTCCACGTGGATTGGCGTGATGGCGATATTCCCGCCTCGCACCGCGTTGAAGTCGGTGCCGGGGCCGGCGTCCGCTTCGGGGCCGGCCGCGCCAATCCACCACCACCGGCGCCCGCGCGGATCCTTTTGCGACACGCAGGGCTCGGCACGGTGGCGATGGCCCAGTCGGCAGGTTTCGAAGCCGCGGATCTGGTCCCACGGCAGGTCCGGCACGTTGACGTTGAGGATGGTGTCCGCGGGCAGCGGGTCGCTGCGCAGGCGGGCGATGATCTCCACCGCCGCGCGCGCCGCGGTCTCGAAATGCAGGCCCTTGTGGTCGGCGGTCGCCAGCGACATCGCGACCGCCGGCAGACCCAGGAAACGACCTTCCATGGCCGCGGCGACGGTGCCCGAATAGATCACGTCGTCGCCGAGGTTGGCGGTGTTGTTGATGCCGGACACCACGATGTCGGGCTCGATCTCCAGCATTCCGGTGATCGCCACGTGGACGCAGTCGGTGGGCGTGCCGTAGACCTTCCACGTCTGCGCATCGACCTTGACCACGCGGATCGGCGCATCCAGGGTGAGTGAATTGCTGGCGCCGCTGCGGTCGCGGTCGGGGGCCACCACCAGCACCTCGTGCCCCGCCTCGCGCAGCCCCTTGGCGAGCGCCTGGATGCCCGGCGCGTCGACGCCATCGTCGTTGCTGACAAGTACCCGCATGGCGCCTAGCGCATCGAAACGTTGTGCATGCGTGCATGATAACGGAAGGTCGGCGGGTTACCCTGCGGCGTGCGCAAAAATCCACCCGGCGAGGCCCCCGACACCCACGAGCTGGATGACGCCGCACTGTTCCGCGAAGCCATCGGCGTCGATCGCGGCAAGGTGCGTGCGATGCCCGAGGTCCCGCTGCCGCCCGCGTCGCCGAAACCGAGGCCGTTGGCGAAGATGGCGCGCCGCGACGAGGAACAGGCACGTGACGCCTTCCAGCACGTGGTCATCGCGGCGCTGGAGGCCGGCGACGTACTGTCGCACCGGCGCGACGAAGTCCCGCCAACCGTGCTCAAGCGACTCGCGCGCGGCGAATACGCGGCGCAGGAGGAACTCGACCTGCACGGGCTGCCGGCGCGCACAGCGGAAGGGTTGCTGCGTGAATTCCTGCGCGATTGCCGCACGCACGGGGTTGGCTGCGTGCGGATCATCCACGGCAAGGGCCTGAACTCCGGGGAGCGCCTGCCCGTACTCAAGAACCTGGTCGACCGCGTGCTCCGCAATCGCGCGGACGTGCTGGCGTTCCATTCGCCACCGGCCGCCCAGGGAGGTGCGGGGGCGGTGTTGGTGTTGCTGGAGAAGCGTTAGCGGGCGCAAGTGAGGGTACGACTTGCAGGTCGCGCCAAAGTGGCGCTCCTACAGGGCGGCGTCGGTGAGCTCGCCCAGTTCACGCAGGACGGTGGTGGCGTAGCAGCCAGGCGCGAGGGTGAAACGCAGTTCGAGCGCTTCTTCAGATGACCATCGCCATCCGAGCTGTGCGGGGCGCATGCGCAGCGCGCGGCGCTCGTGTTCGAGGCCTGCGAGTTCGATCCCGTTGCGCAGCCGTGCGGCTGTATCGCCGTCCAATGCAGCAAGTTCCGTCGAACGGGCGGCCTCGGTGCTTCGCAATTCGCCCCGTCCCCACAGCGGCCCGCTCGGGTGGATGTCGAAGGCGTCCAGCCGCGCTTGCAGCGCATCGTCGAACGGTTCCGGTCCGAACACGCTGCGGCTGCCGTCGAGCATCCAGACCTCACCCTCGAGTGCGGCATTCCAGCTGCCGTCGCCGACCCGAGCGGCCAGCACCCGGTTGAACAGTTCGGCGCGTGCCGCCGACAGCAGCATGCTGCGTTCTTCGCGCCGGACCCTGCGGCCGGCGAACATAGCAAGCGCTTGCTGCACATTGCCGCCACCGCGGCCGAAGCGCTGTTCGCCAAAATAGTTCGGCACGCCAACGATGGCCATCGCCTGCAAGCGGGTCTCGATCGCGGCACGCTCGCCCTGCACGCCGCGCAACGCCAGCACGAAGCGGTTGCCGGCCAATGCGCCGCGCGGCAGCTTTCGCGCATGCCAGGCGTGATCGCGCACGCGCAGCTCGTCGGACTGCAGGAGTTCGAGGTCGGGCGCGATCTTCCTCGGCAGCCATACGCTAAAGCGCTGGCGGGTGACCGCATGCCGGTCCTTCATGCCCGCATAGCCGATCGCCGATTCCGCCACGCCCGCCCACTGTGCAATGCGCTTGGCGGCGAAGGCGGTGTTCATGCCGCGTTTCTCCACCTCCAGCAGCAGGTGCTCGCCGGCGCCGCTGGCCTCGAAGCCGGGCAATTCCTCGACGAAGAAGTCCTCCGGCGTCTCGCGCAGGCGCGCAGCCAGCACGGGCGCGCCGTGTGCGCGAGGCAACATCTCAGTCATCGAGCGGCACAAGCAGGCACACCGCCTGCGCGGCAATGCCTTCCCCGCGGCCAGTAAAGCCCAGGGTTTCGGTGGTGGTGGCCTTGACCGAAACCGCATCGACCGAAATGCCGAGTTCCGCAGCAATGACCTCACGCATGGCCTGCGCATGCGGACCGACCTTGGGCCGCTCGCAGATGACGGTCATGTCGCAGTTGCCGACCCGCCAGCCCCGCGCGCGCACCAGTCCGTCGCAATGACGCAGGAACGCGCGGCTGTCCGCGTCCTTCCATTGCGGATCGGATGGAGGGAAGTGGCGGCCGATGTCGCCCAGCGCCAGCGCGCCGAGGATGGCGTCGCACAGCGCATGCAAGACCACGTCGCCATCGCTGTGCGCCATCACGCCCCGTTCGTGCGGCACGCGCACCCCGCCCAGCATGACGTGGTCGCCGGCGCCAAACGCATGCACGTCGAAGCCCTGCCCGATGCGGATATTCATTAGGTCATGTCCTTTTGCAGGAATGCTGCATCGACGCAACCCGACGCCCGATTCGGTCGCGACGAAGTGGCGCTCCTACACATGTCGCGCCAACAGGAATTCAGCCAGCGCGAGATCTGCTGGCGTGGTGACCTTAAGGTTGTCCTCGCGGCCTTCGACCAGGCGCGGATGCAGGCCCAGGCGTTCCACAGCCATCGCCTCGTCGGTGACCACGACTCCATCGGCTTTCGCTGCTTCGAGTGCGCGTCGCAACAGGTCGCGTCGAAAGGCTTGCGGCGTCAGCGCGCGCCATAATCCTGCACGCGAATGGGTTTCCGCAATGCGCAGGCCTGCATCCGTGCGCTTGAGCGTATCGCGCAGCGGCGCGGCGAGGATCGCGCCATCCTCGCAGGCATTCGCTGCGTCGATCAGCCTGTCGACGTCGTCCGCGTGCAAGTTGGGGCGCGCGGCATCGTGGACCAGCAACAGTTCGTCGTCGGCCACCACGGCGGGCAGGGCCCGCAGCGCGGCCAGCACGGAATCGGCGCGTTCGCCTCCGCCGATGCAGGTCACGACCGGCTTGCCGTGCAGCGTGGTCCAACCCGGCCAGCACGAATCCCCCGCGGCCAGCGCCACCACCACGCCATCGATGCCCGGATGCGCCAGCAATGCAGCCAGCGTATGCGCGATCAGCGGCTTGCCGGCGGCCTGCTGGTATTGCTTCGGCACCTCGCCGCCGAAGCGCCGTCCGCTGCCAGCAGCCGGAACCAGCGCCCAGGTCATGGCCGTGGCGGCGTGGCGGGCTGCGGCGGGGGCCTCGCCTGTGCCGCGCCGTCCTCGATCACCCGGTAGAAGGTCTCGCCAGGCTTGACCATGCCGAGCTCGCTGCGCGCGCGCTCCTCCACCGCAGCCTCACCCGACTTCAGGTTTTCCACTTCGGCCGCCAGCGCCTCGTTGCGCTGCTGCAGGCGCAGGTTTTCCGCCTGCTGCGCGCCCACCTGCGCGCGCAGCGCAGCGACTTCGCGGTGGCCACCATTGCCCAGCCATAGCGTGTACTGCAGTCCCGCCAGCAACAGCGCGAGCAGGACTATCAGGATGTGCATCGGCGATACGCGCATCGGCCTCACCGGCGCCCGGTCGGGTCAGCGTGCCAGCGACACGAACGCATCGCGGCCGGCGTAACGCGCGGCGCTGCCAAGCTGTTGTTCGATGCGGAGCAGCTGGTTGTACTTGGCCACGCGGTCGCTGCGGCATAGCGACCCGGTCTTGATCTGGGTGGCGGTAGTCGCGACCGCGATATCGGCGATGGTGGTGTCCTCGGTTTCTCCGGAGCGGTGCGAAACGACCGCGGCGTAACCGGCGGCCTCGGCCATGGCGATCGCCTGCAGGGTCTCGGTGAGGGTGCCGATCTGGTTGACCTTGATCAGGATCGCGTTGGCCACGCCCTGGTCGATGCCTTGCTGGAAGATCCTGGGGTTGGTGACGAACAGGTCATCTCCCACCAGCTGCACGGTCTTGCCCAGGCGCTGGGTCAGCAGCTTCCAGCCGGCCCAGTCCTGCTCGTCCATGCCGTCCTCGATGGAGACGATGGGGTATTGCGCCGCCCAGTTGGCGAGGAAGTCGACGAATTGCTCCGAGGTCAGGCGCTTGCCCTCGCCGGTGAGGTGGTACTTGCCGTTGTCGAAGAACTCGCTGGAGGCGACATCCAGGCCGAGCAGGACGTCTTCGCCCGCCTTGTAGCCGGCCTTGCCGATCGCCTCGAGGATGGTTTCCAGCGCTTCCTCGTTGCTGCGCAGGTCCGGCGCGAAGCCACCCTCGTCACCCACCGCGGTGGACAGGCCGCGCCCCTTCAGCACCGACTTCAGGGCATGGAAGATCTCGGTGCCGGCGCGCAGCGATTCCGCGAACGAATCGAACCCCACCGGCAACACCATGAACTCCTGCATGTCCACGTTGTTGTCCGCATGGGCACCGCCGTTGATGATGTTCATCATCGGCACCGGCAGCGACACGTCGGCGCCATTGGCGAGGTGCTGCCATAGCGGCACTTTCTTCGACGCTGCCAGCGCATGCGCGTTCGCCAGCGAGACCGCCAGCAGCGCATTGGCGCCGAGCCGCGCCTTGTTCTCGGTCCCGTCGAGGTCGATCAGGCGGCGGTCCAGCGCGGCCTGGTCGCCGGCATCGAGGCCTTGCAGCATGGCGGCGATCGGACCGTTGACGTTGGCCACGGCCTTCTGCACGCCCTTGCCGAGGTAGCGGGTCTTGTCGCCATCTCGCAGCTCCACCGCTTCCTTGGTGCCCGTGGACGCGCCGGACGGCACCATTGCACGGCCGAAGCTGCCATCGGCAAGGGTGACTTCTGCTTCGAGCGTGGGATTGCCGCGGCTGTCGAGGATTTCGCGGGCGTGGACAGTCGAGATCGTTGTGGTCATCGGGTGCGGTCTGCGGATATCAAAGGGAGGATTCGAGGAAGCCGTTGCGCTTGGTCGCCGCGTCCAGCTCCAGCATGGTTTCGAGCAACGCGCGCATCTTGTCCAGCGGCCATGCGTTGGGGCCGTCGGAGAGCGCATTGGCCGGATCCGGGTGGGTTTCCATGAACACGCCGGCCACGCCGACTGCGATGGCCGCACGCGCCAGCACCGGCACGAACTCGCGCTGGCCGCCGGAGCTGGTGCCCTGCCCGCCCGGCAACTGCACCGAATGGGTGGCGTCGAACACCACCGGGCAGCCGGTGTCGCGCATGACCGCGAGGCTGCGCATGTCGGACACCAGGTTGTTGTAGCCGAAGCTGGCCCCGCGCTCGCACACCATGATGTTGGGGTTGCCGGTGGACTTCGCCTTCTCGACCACCGGCTTCATGTCCCACGGCGACAGGAACTGGCCCTTCTTGATGTTGACCGGCTTGCCGGCCGCGCAGACCTTGGTGATGAAGTCGGTCTGGCGCACCAGGAAGGCGGGCGTCTGCAGCACGTCGACGACCGAGGCGACTTCGTCCATCGGCGTGTACTCGTGCACGTCGGTGAGCACCGGCACGCCAAGCTGGCGCTTGACCTCGGCCAGCACGCGCAGGCCCTCCTCCATGCCGGGGCCGCGGAAGCTGGTGTGCGAGGTCCGGTTGGCCTTGTCGAAGCTGGACTTGAAGATGAAATTGATGCCGAGCGCGCCGGTGATCTCCTTCAATTTGCCTGCTACGTCCAGCTGCAACTGCTCGGACTCCACCACGCAGGGGCCGGCGATCAGGAAGAACGGCTGGTCCAGCCCAACCTCGAATCCACAAAGTTTCATGCTGCTTCCTCGCTGCCGTGGGCCTGGTTCGAACCCGCCTCGTTGAGCAAAGCGCCGCCGGCCTTGTACTCGCGAGCGGCGCGGATGAACCCGATGAACAGCGGATGCCCGCTGCGCGGCGTGGAAAGGAATTCCGGGTGCGCCTGGCAGGCCAGGAACCACGGGTGCTGCGCCTGCGGCAACTCCACCATCTCCACCAGCAGGTCGTCCATCGACTTGGCGCTGAACACCAGCCCGGCCTGCTCCAGCTGGGTGCGGTAGCGGTTGTTGAACTCGTAGCGGTGGCGATGCCGCTCGCCGACCACGTCCTTGCCGTACATGGAATGGGCCAGCGTGCCCGGCTTGATCCGTTGCTCCTGCAGCCCGAGCCGCATGGTGCCACCGAGCTCGGACCCTTCATCGCGCCGCTCGATGTCGCCGGACTGGGTGCGCCACTCGGTGATCAGCCCGATCACCGGGTGCGGCGCGTTGCGGTCGTTCTCGGTGCTGTTGGCGCCCGCCAGGCCAGCGATGTTGCGAGCCACGTCGACCACCGCGGCCTGCATGCCGTAGCAGATGCCGAAGTACGGCACCTTGTGCTCGCGCGCGTACTGCGCGGTCAGGACCTTGCCCTCGAAGCCGCGGTCGCCGAAGCCGCCCGGCACCAGGATGCCGTCCACGCCTTCCAGCACCTTCGCTGCACCGTCGCGCTCGATGTCCTGCGATTCCATCCACTTCAGCCGCACCCGGGTGCGCTGGCGGATGCCGCCGTGCTTGAGCGCCTCGCCCACCGACTTGTACGCGTCCTGGTGATCGACATACTTGCCGACGACTGCGATCGTGACCTCGTCGATCGGATGCGTGGACGCATCCACCACCGCATCCCACGCCGACAGGTCCGCGCTGGTGCTGGCCTTGTCCTGCAGGCGCAGCTGGTCCACCACCAACTGGTCCAGCTGCTGGCCGTGCAGCCACATCGGGATCTTGTAGATGTTGTCCAGGTCGACCGCGGAAATGACCGCTTTTTCCGGTACGTTGGTGAACAGCGCGATCTTGCGGCGCTCGCCATCCGGCAACGGCTGCTCGCTGCGGCACAGCAGCACGTCGGGCTGAATGCCGATGCTGCGCAGTTCCTTCACCGAGTGCTGGGTGGGCTTCGTCTTCAGCTCGCCGGCGGCGGCGATGTACGGGATCAGCGTGAGATGCATGAACATCGCCTTGTCCTGGCCACGTTCGATGCGGAGCTGGCGGATGGCCTCCAGGAACGGCAGCGATTCGATATCGCCCACCGTGCCGCCGATCTCGACCAAGGCCACGTCGAAGCCTGCCGTGGCTGCATCGATGCAGCGCTTGATCTCGTCGGTCACGTGCGGGATCACCTGCACGGTGCCGCCCAGGTAATCGCCACGGCGCTCCTTGCGGATCACGGCCTCGTAGATCTTGCCGGTGGTGATGGAATTCAGCCCGGACAGGCGCGTGTTGACGAAACGCTCGTAATGACCGAGGTCGAGGTCGGTCTCGGCGCCGTCGTCGGTGACGTAGACCTCGCCGTGCTGGAACGGGCTCATGGTGCCCGGATCGACGTTGAGGTACGGGTCCAGCTTCATCATCGTGACCGTCAGGCCGCGTGCCTCGAGGATGGCGGCCAGCGAGGCGGCGGCGATGCCCTTGCCGAGCGAGGACACCACGCCCCCGGTGACGAAGACGATGGGGGTC
>JAZKHR010000012.1:0-6262 GCA_040385305.1 Pseudomonadota bacterium | reverse complement strand
GCTTGCCGGTGGTGCTGGTGGTCGGGCTGCGGCTGGGCTGTCTCAACCATGCCCTGCTCAGCGCGCGCGCCATTGCCGGCGATGGCGCGCACCTCACGGGCTGGATCGCTTCGCACGTGGATCCGGCGATGGAGCGGGTGGAGGACAACCTGGCGATGCTGCGCGAGCGCTTGCGGGCGCCGTGCTGGGGTGTGTTGCCGCATGTGGTGAATGCGGATCCGGCACTAATGGCGCGCCACCTGCGCCTTCCAATGCTTGCGGAGTAACTCGCTGCAGTCTCGCCTTGGCGGGGGAGTGTTCGCCGCTTAGGCTCCGCATCCGGCTCCGATGCGCGGCCGCGCGCCATCCATGGCGCGCTCGAACACTCCCCCGCCAAGGCAAGACTGCCCATGCATTGGTCGCAGCCTGAGAAAAAAAAACGCCCGGTGTCCCGGGCGTTCTCGTTTCAACCATGCAACTTGATCAACCGAGCTTTGGTTCCGGTGGCGGCAGCGATGACGCATCGCCTTCGATCACTTTCTCGTGGTCTGCATCGTGCGCGTGGTCGCGGGCCAGGTACAGATAGAAGGCCGGCAGCACGAACAGCGTGAAGAGGGTGCCGATGCTCATGCCGGACACGATCACCACGCCCATCGAGAAGCGCGAGGCCGCACCCGGTCCCTTCGCGATCAACAGCGGGATCATCGCGAAGACCAGCGCCGCGGTGGTCATCAGCACCGGCCGCAGGCGGATGCCCGTGGCTTCCTCGATCGCCTCGCGCTTGGACAGGCCGCGTTCGACCTGCAGCTTGTTGGCGAACTCCACGATCAGGATGCCGTGCTTGGAGATCACGCCCACCAGTGTCACCAGGCCCACCTGCGTGTAGATGTTGATGCTCATGCCGGGGAAGGCCTCGATCCCCGAGAACTGCAGGATATTGGCCAGCAACGCGAAGACGTTCAGCGCCAGCAGCGCGCCGCAGATCGCCATCGGTACGGTGAGCAGCATGATCAACGCATCGCGGAAGCTCTCGAACTGCGCGGACAGCACCAGGAAGATCACCACCAGCGCCAGGGCCAGGGTCAGCAGCATCGCCGAGCCCTCCTGCTTGAACTGGCGCGACTCGCCGGCGTAGTCCACCGAGTAGCCCTGCGGCAGCACGTCCTTCGCGGCCTGGTCCAGGATCGCCAGCGCCTCGCCCTTGCTCACGCCGGGGCGCGGGGCGAAGGTGATGGACACGGCGTTGAGCTGCTGGAAGCGTTTCAGCGATTGCGGCTTCGTGCTGTCCTTCAGGGTGACGATGGTGGACAGCGGGATCAGGGTGCCGTCGCGGGTGCGTGTGTAGTAATTCTCGAGTGCACTCGCGTTGAGGCGATCGCTGCGCTGCACCTGCGGGATCACCAGGTACGAGCGGTTCTGCATGGCGAAGCGGTTGGAATAGCCGCCCGAGAGCATCGCCGCCATGTCCGCAGCCAGCGTCCGCATGTCGATGCCGAGCGTGGCCGCCTTGTCGCGGTCCACGTTGACCTCGATCTGCGGCTTGTCGATCTTCAGGTCCTTGTCGAGGAAGATGAAGCGCTTGCTGGCCATGGCTTTCTGCAGGACCTGGTCGGCCAGTTCCGCCAACTGGCTCAACTCGCCGACCCCGCCGATGATGAACTCGCCGCCGCCTGCACCGCCGCCTGCGCTGGGCAGCGAGGGCGGCACCAGCGCGAATACGTTGAGCCCGGTGACCTGCGCCATCTTCGGCTGCAATTCCTGCTGCAGGACCTGGTTGGTGGAACGGGTGCGCTCGCTCCACGGCTTGAGCACGAAGCCGGCCATCGCCATCGGGCTGGCACCGCCGCCGCTGCCGCCGAAGCCGCCGTTGAACAGGAAATAGTCTTGTACCTCGGGCACGCCCTTGGCGATCCTAGTGATCTCCTCGGTGTAGCGCTCCACGTAATCAAGGGTGGCGGTTGGATCGGCGCTGGCGATCGAGAAGATGAAGCCTTCGTCCTCCAGCGGCGCCTGTTCCTTCGGCGCGCCCATGTACAGGAATGCGCAGCTGACCAGCACGATCAGGCCGAACAGCGCGACCACCGACTTGGTCTCCATCGCGCCATGCAGGCGACGCTGGTAGGCAAGCCGCAGCGTTTCGAATTTCTCGTCGAGCCAGCGTTCCAGCTTGCTCTTCGGATGCGCCGGGTCGTGCGCCTTGAGCAGCCGCGAGCTCATCATCGGGGTCAGCGTCAGCGCGATCACGCCCGACAGCAGCACCGCGCCGGCCAGGGTGAACGCGAATTCGGTGAAGAGCACGCCGGTCAGGCCGCCCTGGAAACCGATCGGCAGGTACACCGCGACCAGGGTGGTGGTCATCGCCACCACCGGCCACGCCAGTTCGCGCGCGCCTCGGATGGACGCATCGAACGGCGTCATTCCCTCCTCGATGTGGCGATGGATGTTCTCCAGCACGATGATCGCGTCATCGACCACGATGCCGATCGCCAGCACCATCGCCAGCAGGGTCAGCAGGTTGATGGTGAAGCCCATCAGCAACATCAGGAACAGCGCGCCGACCAGCGAGAGCGGGATGGTGACCGCCGGGATCAGCACGCTGCGAAGCGATCCCAGGAACAGGAAGATCACCACGATCACGATGATCAACGCCTCGACGATGGTGCTGATGACCTCGTTGATCGCGTCCTGGATCGCCTCGGTGCTGTCGTAGGGAATGGTGGCCTTGATGCCTTGCGGCAGCTGCGGGACGATCTCGCCGTCCCACACCTTGCGCACTTCCCTGATGACATCGAGCGAATTGGCATCCGGTGCGACGAAGATGCCCATGAAGGTCGCGGCTTCGCCGTTGATGCGCACCGAGGTGCCATAGCTCTCCGAGCCCAGCACCACGTCGGCCACGTCGCCCAGGCGCACGATCGCTCCATCCTGTTCGCGCACCACCAGCTTGCGGAATTCCTCGGCGTTGCGCAGGTCGGTGCGCGCGGTCATGTCGATCGCGACCGACTGGCCCTTGGTCGAGCCGACCGCGGCCAACACGTTGTTGGAGCTCAGCGCGTTGGCCACGTCGCTGGCGGTCACCTTCAACGCGGTCATCCGGTCCGGCTTCAGCCACACGCGCATGGCGAAGGTGCCGGCGCCGAGGATGTCGGCGCGCTGCACGCCCTCGATGGTGACCAGCTTCGGCTGGATCACCCGGGTGATGTAGTCGGTGATCTGGTTGTTGTCGAGGGTGTCGCTGGCCAGCGAGACGTACATCGCCGCGATCTGCTGGCCCTGCTGCAGGTCGATCACCGGTGCTTCCGACTCGGCCGGCAACTGGCCACGCATCTTGTTGACCTTGGCCGAGATCTGCGTCAGCGCCTCGTTGGGATCCTTGTCCAGGCGGATGTAGGCCTGGATCACGCTGACGCCTGACGAACTGGTGGACGTCAGGTAGTCGATGCCCTCGGCGCTGGCGATCTCGCGTTCCAGCGGGGTGGTGATGAAACCCTGGATCAGGTCCGCGTCGGCGCCGAAATAGGTCGTGCTGACGTTGACCACCGCGTTGCGCATCTCGGGGTACTGGCGCACGTTCAATTCGCTGAAGGCGCGCAGGCCGAACAGCAGGATGAACAGGCTGACCACCAGGGCCAGCACCGGTTTCCTGATGAAGAGATCGGTGAACTTCATGCTTTGTTCTCCCGCTTCGCCGCACGCGGCGAGGGTCGGTGGGGCGCCCCGCGAACCGCGGGCGCGCTTGACGATTCACGCCAGGGCGATCAGCGGTTTTCCGGTGCCGGGCTGGCGTCGGCAGCGGGCTGGATGCTGTCGTTGATGGTGACTTCGGCGTCGTTGCGCAGCTTCAACAGCCCGCTGGTCACCACCCGTTCCCCGGACTTCAGTCCTTCGGTCACCACCACCAGGTCCCCGCGGGTGGCGCCGGTCTTGACGAAGCGCTGGGTCACCGTGAACTTGTCGCCGGTCAGCGGCTTGCCTTGCGGATCCTTCTCGCCTGGCTTGCGCTTGACCGCCGAGATCACGAACACGGCGTTGCCGTAGGGATTGAAGCTGACCGCTGTCTGCGGGATCACGAGCACGTCGCGCGCGCCACCCACGTCGAACGCAACCTTGGCGAAGCTGCCCGGGCGCAGGATCCGGTCCGGGTTGCGGAAGGTCGCCTGTGCCTTGAAGTTGCGGGTGCTCGCATCGACCAGCGGTTCGATCGCGGTGATCCGGCCGTCGAACACCTTGCCGGGCAGTGCGTCCACGGTGGCCCGGACCGTGCTGCCTTCCAGCAGCTGGCCGGTCTGTTGTTCGGGCAGGCTGAAGTCGAGGTAGATCGGGTCCAGCTGCTGCAGGCCGACGATCGGCGCACCCGGCGCCAGGTACTGGCCCAGGTTGACCTTGCGCAGGCCCAGCACGCCGCTGAACGGCGCGCGGATGGTCTTCTGCGCGATCAACGCGCGTTGCGCCTCGACCTGCGCACGCGCGCTGGCGGCTCCGGCGACGCGCTGCTGTACCTCGTCCAGCGAAACCAGCCTGTCCTTGCCCAGCTGCTGCCACCGCTGCGCCTGCACGCTGGCCAACTTCGCCGATGTTTCCAGTGCCTGCAGCGTGGCTGCTTCGTTGGCGGTGTTGAGGCGCACCAGCACGGTGCCGGCACGCACCGGCTGGCCGGCATCGAACAGGATCTCGCGGATCACGCCGCCAGCTTCGGTGGTGACGTCGGTGCCATTCACCGCCACGAAGGTTCCCACTGCTTGTCCGCCATCGGTCCAGCGCTGCGTCTTGGCGGCATACGAGCTGACCGCCACCGCGGGCTGCGGCATGTTGTCGAAGAACGTGTTCGTCTGCTTCGCGAAGAACGCCTTGATCCCGAACACCCCGCCGAACACGAGCGCGACGGCAATCAGCATGAGGATCATGCGCTTGCGCGTAGAGGGCGGGCGCTTGGACGTGGACTTCGACATGGGGCCTCCGCGTGATGCAGGAATGTTATTGAACTGAACAGTGCACTATTCTGCTCTCGAACCCGTTTCCCGCGCAATCGTGACTGAAGCCATGTTTGCCATCGGAAGCATGAAAGGCTCTTCCATGCCTTGCCCGTGTGGCCGCCACGGCACGAGGGTGTCTTGCAGGAAGGACAGGCAACAAAAAACCCGACAGCTCGCGCTGCCGGGTTTCGTTTTTGCGTCGCCCGAAGGCGCCGGGCTTACTTGCCGGACTTGCCGGCGGCCTTGGCCACCTTCTCGACTTCGGCGGTCGCCTGGGCGGTCACCTGCTCGAACTGGCCCTTGGCCAGCGCGCCGATGGCTTCGTTGGTCTTGACCGTGTTGGCGAACACTTCCTGGGCAGTGCCCATGCTGCGCTCGGTGCTGGCGCGGACGATCTGCGCGCCCTTCGGCAGCACGGCCTTGAAGCCGTCCATGTCGCGCACGTTGGTCAGCTCGCCGAAGAAGGCGAACGCGGCGCTGGCGTTCTGCTCAAGCGCGGCCAGCTGCAGGCCGAATGCGTTCTGGACGTTTTCCAGGGCGAGGCGGTTGGCGTTGGCGGCCACATCGGCGAACTGGCTGGTGGCCTTGGTGAACTGTTCGTTGGTCTGGTACATGGCGGTTCTCCTGCAATGGCCGGCAGGGGTGCCGGTATTTGTGCGGTGCAGCATAGCCCCGCTTTTGGTGCGATGCAACATAACGAACGCGCACGCCGACGAACGGTCAGGCGTGCGTTCAGCTTTGCAATGAATTCAGTGACTTGCGGCCGTCGAAGGTCCGTGGTCTGGAGACTGATCCCGCATCACCGGACAGCGGTGCCGCGCAGCGGATCATCCGCGGTAGCGGCAACCCGAGGTGCAGGTTTCATGCACTACCACTTCCGACAGGAGCGGCAGCGCAGATTTCAGGCGCACCCAGATCCACATCGCCAGGCGTTCGCTGGTGGGATTCTCGAGGCCGTCGATGTCGTTCAAGTAGTGGTGGTCGAGCTGCTCGTACAGCGGCTTGAACGCGGCCTTGATGTCGGCGAAGTCCATGACCCAGCCACTGTGCTCGCCGGGCTCGCCGGAGACATGCAGCTCGACCCGGAACGAATGCCCGTGCAGGCGCGCGCACTGGTGTCCAGGCGGCACGTTGGGCAGCCGGTGCGCGGCTTCGATGGTGAAGACCTTGAAGATGTCCATGGCGGCTCGCGGTGGCGGAGACGAAAAACCCGCCGGGCGGCGGGTTCGCGCCGCGCAGGGCGGCCATCTCGGTATGGTGGCTATGGGTGGACTCGAACCACCGACCCCAGCATTATGAGTGCTGTGCTC
>JAZKHR010000011.1:0-2070 GCA_040385305.1 Pseudomonadota bacterium | reverse complement strand
ACCTCAAGCGTCGCCAGGTCGCCCTTCAGTTCCAGCCAGGCCTTGCGGTCGCCGGCCCGTTTCTTCGCCAGCAGCATGTCCATGAGGGCGCGGGTGCCGGTGTCGTCGTCGATGGTCAGCTGGACCAGGCGGCGCGTGTCGGGATGCATGGTGGATTCACGCAGCTGTTGCGGGTTCATTTCGCCGAGGCCCTTGAAGCGGGTCACGTTGACCTGGCCCTTGAGCTTCTCCCGCGCGATTTTCTCCAGCAGCAGGCGCTTTTCTTCCTCGTCCAGCGCATAGAACACCTGCTTGCCCACGTCCACGCGGAACAGCGGGGGCATGGCCACGAAGATGTTGCCGGCGGCCACCAGCGCCGGGAAATGCTTGAGGAACAGCGCGGTGAGCAGGGTGGCGATGTGCAGGCCGTCGGAATCCGCGTCGGCCAGGATGATGACCTTGCCGTAACGCAGGCCGCCGATGTCATCCTTGCCCGGGTCGCAGCCGATCGCGACCGCGAGGTCGTGCACTTCGGTGGACGCCAGCACTTGGCCCGAAGCGACTTCCCACGTATTCAGGATCTTGCCGCGCAATGGCAGGATCGCCTGGAAATCCTTGTCGCGGGCTTGCCGCGCGCTGCCGCCGGCGGAGTCGCCCTCGACCAGGAACAGCTCGGTGCGCGACAGGTCCTGGCTGATGCAGTCCGCCAGCTTGCCTGGCAGGGCGGGGCCCTGGGTCACCTTCTTGCGGACGATCTGCTTCTCGGTCTTCAGCCGCGCGCTGGCGCGGTCGATGGCGAGCTGGGCGATCTTCTCGCCGTACTCGGTGTGCTGGTTGAGCCAGAGGCTGAAGGCATCGTGCGCCGCGCCCTCGACGAAGCCGGCGGCCTGGCGCGAACTCAGTCGCTCCTTGGTCTGCCCGCTGAACTGCGGATCGGTCATCTTGATGCTGAGCACGAACGCGACCCGGTCCCATACGTCCTCGGGCGCCAGCTTCACCCCGCGAGGGAGCAGGTTGCGGAAGTCGCAGAACTCGCGCAGCGCGTCGGTGAACCCCGTGCGCAGGCCGTTGACGTGGGTGCCGTGCTGGGCGGTCGGGATCAGGTTGACGTAGCTTTCCTGCACCAGCTCGCCATCGGGCACCCAGGCCACCGCCCAGTCCACGATTTCCGTGTGTTTCTTCACGCTGCCAACGAACAGGTCGGCCGCAAGCAGTTCGCGGTCGGCCAGTTCGCCTCTCAGGTAGTCGCGCAGGCCGTCTTCGTAGTGCCACTCGATGCGCTCGCCGCTGGCTTCATCGAACAGGCCGACCGTCAGGCCAGGGCACAGCACTGCCTTGGCGCGCAGCAGGTGCTTGAGCGCACGCAGGTTGAACTTGGGGGTGTCGAAATACTTCGGGTCCGGCCAGAAGCGCAGGCGCGTGCCGGTGTTTTTCTTGCCGACGCTGCCGGTGACCTCCAGTGGTGATGCGCGATCGCCATCCTTGAACGACATCCGGTATTCGTTGCCGTCGCGCTTGATGTGCACGTCGACCCGTGTCGACAGTGCATTGACCACGCTCACGCCCACGCCGTGCAGGCCGCCGCTGAAGGTGTAGTTCTTGTTGCTGAATTTTCCGCCGGCATGCAGGCGGGTCATGATCAGCTCGATGCCGGGGATTTTCTCTTCAGGATGGATGTCCACCGGCATGCCGCGGCCGTCGTCGCTGACCTCGCAGCTGCCATCGGCATGCAATACCACGTCGAGCGCGCGCGCGTGGCCGGCAAGGGCTTCGTCCACCGCGTTGTCGATGACCTCCTGCGCCAGGTGGTTCGGGCGGGTGGTGTCGGTGTACATGCCGGGACGGCGCTTGACCGGATCCAGCCCGGACAGGACTTCGATGTCTTCTGCGTTGTAACGGCTATTCATGGGAATAGTGTACGGGCGGCGACTCGCGCCTTCCCGCATTCCCTGCGGGTCACTGCGCTTGCGGCAGCTCCGGGGACGGATCCTGCGTGTCCTGGTCTGGCGCAGGATTCTTTTCGTCCTCATCCGGAACGACTGCGCGCACGGCGGCGGCCGTGCCCTTGACCACCAGCTTGCCGGCACCGTA
>JAZKHR010000010.1:118773-136663 GCA_040385305.1 Pseudomonadota bacterium | reverse complement strand
GCGGCCCCACTGATTGCAGGAACACCTCCATGCGCATGGACAAACTCACCTCGCGCTTCCAGCAGGCGCTCAGCGACGCGCAGTCGCTCGCCGTTAGTCGCGACCACAACCTGATCGAACCCGCGCACCTGCTGCTCGCCTTGCTGGACCAGCAGGGCGGCGGTACGCGCCCGCTGCTCGCCAAGGCAGGCGTCAACGTGCCGGTATTGCGCGAGCGCCTGGCCGAGGCCCTGGACAAGCTGCCGAAAGTTTCCGGCCAGGCCGGGAGTGTTTCGGTTGGCAACGACCTCGGCCGGCTGCTCAACGTCACCGACAAGCTGGCCCAGCAGCGCGGCGATGCGTTCATTGCCAGCGAGCTGTTCCTGCTGGCCGCGCTCGACGACGGCGGCGATGCCGGCAAGGCGCTGAAGCATGCGGGTGCCAGCAAGGCCAGCCTTGAAGCCGCGATCGACGCCATGCGCGGCGGGGAAAAGGTGCAGGACGAAAACGCGGAAGAAGCCCGGCAGGCGCTGGAGAAGTACACCATCGACCTGACCGCGCAAAGCGAGAAGGGCAAGCTGGACCCGGTGATCGGCCGCGACGAGGAAATCCGCCGCACCATCCAGGTCCTGCAGCGCCGCACCAAGAACAACCCGGTGCTGATCGGCGAACCCGGCGTGGGCAAGACCGCCATCGTCGAAGGCCTGGCCCAGCGCATCGTCAACGGTGAAGTGCCGGAGGGGCTGAAGGGCAAGCGCGTGCTTTCGCTGGACATGGGCGCGCTGATTGCCGGTGCCAAGTTCCGCGGCGAATTCGAGGAGCGCCTGAAGGCCGTGCTCAACGACCTGTCCAAGAACGAAGGCCAGATCATCCTGTTCATCGACGAACTGCACACCATGGTCGGCGCCGGCAAGGCCGAAGGCGCGATGGACGCCGGCAACATGCTCAAGCCTGCGCTCGCGCGCGGCGAGCTGCATTGCATCGGCGCGACCACGCTCGACGAGTACCGCAAGTACGTGGAGAAGGATGCCGCGCTGGAGCGCCGCTTCCAGAAGGTGTTCGTCGGCGAGCCGTCGGTGGAAGACACCATCGCCATCCTGCGCGGCCTGAAGGAGCGTTACGCCGTGCACCACGGCGTGGAGATCACCGACCCCGCCATCGTCGCCGCAGCCACGCTGTCGCACCGCTACATCGCCGACCGCCAGTTGCCGGACAAGGCCATCGACCTGATGGACGAAGCGGCCTCGCGCATCCGCATGGAGATCGATTCCAAGCCGGAAGAGCTGGACCGCAAGGAACGCCGGCTGATCCAGCTCAAGATCCAGCGCGAGGCCCTGAAGAAGGAAAAGGACGCCGAGTCGAAGAAGCGGCTGGCCGACCTGCAGGACGACATCGCCACGCTTGAGCGCGAGTTCGATGACTTGAACGAAGTGTGGAAGGCAGAAAAGGCGACCCTGCAGGCGGCGACACGCATCAAGGAACAGATCGAGGAAGCCAAGCTGCAACTCGAAGCCGCGCAGCGCACCCAGGACTACGCGCGCATGAGCGAGCTGCAGTACGGCCAGCTGCCGGAACTGGAGAAGCAGCTGCATGCCGCGCAGGAGGCTGAGCACCGCGGTTTCACCCTGCTGCAGGACAAGGTCACCGCCGAGGAGATCGCGCAGGTGGTCGCGCGCTGGACCGGCATCCCTGTGAGCAAGATGCTGGAGGGCGAGCGCGAAAAATTGCTGGCAATGGAAGCGCAGCTGCACACCCGCGTGGTCGGCCAGGAAGAGGCGATCAAGGTCGTCTCCGATGCGGTGCGCCGCTCACGCGCCGGCCTCAGCGATCCGGACCGCCCTAGCGGCTCGTTCCTGTTCCTGGGCCCCACCGGCGTGGGCAAGACCGAGCTGTGCAAGGCGCTGGCCGAATTCCTGTTCGACAGCGCGGACGCGATGGTGCGCATCGACATGAGCGAGTTCATGGAGAAGCACGCGGTGAGCCGGCTGGTCGGCGCGCCTCCCGGGTACGTGGGCTACGAAGAGGGCGGCTATCTCACCGAGGCCGTGCGTCGACGCCCGTACAGCGTGATCCTGCTGGACGAGGTGGAGAAGGCCCACCCGGATGTATTCAACATCCTGTTGCAGGTGCTGGACGACGGCCGCCTCACCGACGGCCAGGGCCGCACCGTGGATTTCCGCAACACGGTGATCGTGATGACGTCCAACCTGGGCTCGCACCAGATCCAGGAAATGGCCGAGCGCGGCACCCACGCCGACGACGCGGAGGGCTACACCCAGATGAAGGCCGCGGTGATGGCGGTGGTGCAGTCGCACTTCCGCCCGGAGTTCATCAACCGGCTCGACGACATCGTGGTGTTCCATCCGCTGGACAAGCCGCAGATCGCGTCGATCGCGCGGATCCAGCTGCGCGGGCTGGAGAAGCGGCTGGGCGAACGCGGCATCCGCATCGAACTCAGCGACCGCGCGCTGGCGCTACTGGCCGATGCAGGCTTCGATCCGGTGTACGGCGCACGTCCGCTCAAGCGTGCGATCCAGCAGCAGCTGGAGAACCCGCTGGCGCAGGCGATCCTGTCGGGTGGATTCGGCAATGGCGACACCGTGCACGTCGACGCGGAGGGCGGCAAGCTGGTGTTCCGCTGACCGGCCCGAGCGGGCTGCCCCGGTCGGCTGCGCACCGATTCCCTCTGCCGAGCAGGCGCCGCGTCGCCGCGGTCAGGCCACGCCACACCCTTGCTGCGCCGCGCGTGCGGCAGCGGCGGAGAGGACGCCGAGGATGCGTTCCAGTTCGGCGAAGTCGGCCGGTTTGCTCATGTGGAAGTCGAAGCCAGCATCGCGGGTACGCGCGAGGTCGCTGGCCTGGCTCCAGCCGGTGAGGGCCACCAGCCCGATGCGGTGCCCGGGCAACGCACGGATGCGCCGCGCGACTTCGTAACCGTCCATCAACGGCATTCCGATATCGAGGAACAGGGCGGTGGGCCGGTAGGATTCGACGGCGGCCAGTGCTGCCTCGCCCGAGAACACGACCCGGGTGTCGATGCCCAGGGTCCGGAGCAGCAACCCGAGCGTCTCCGCAGAGTCGCGGTTGTCGTCCACCACCAGCACCCGAAGGTGCCGGAAGCGTGCCGCGGCATCCGTGCGGGGTTTCGTCGCGGCGTGCGGCGCCGCGGTGGCAGGAGCGGCTGCTGGAAGCGGCTCCGCCAGCGGCAGCCGGACCTGGAACAGCGAGCCCTTGCCCGCGCCATCGCTGCGGGCGCTGACGCTGCCCCCGTGCAATTCGACCAGGCGCCTCACCAGCGACAGCCCGATGCCAAGGCCGTCGTTGACCTGGCCGGCGTCATGGCTGCCCTGGACGAACATGTCGAACACGTAGGGCAACACGTCCGCTGCGATCCCCATGCCCTGGTCGGTCACGTCGACCACCGCCTCGCCACCTTCGGCGCGGATGCCCACGTGGATCGACCCGTTCGCCTGCGAATATTTCGCCGCATTGTTGAGCAGGTTGCTGAAGACCTGTGCCATGCGGACCCGGTCCGCCTCGATGACCACGCCGGGCGGGTGCGCGTCGAGCCGGATGCAGTGGCCGGCACTCTCGATCAACGGTCGGCTCAGCTCCATGGCCGAGGCCA
The DNA here is from genome assembly GCA_040385305.1 of Pseudomonadota bacterium. Lineage (GTDB taxonomy): Bacteria > Pseudomonadota > Gammaproteobacteria > Xanthomonadales > Xanthomonadaceae > Thermomonas. The sequence continues at coordinate 133,056 of JAZKHR010000010.1, read as the reverse complement.
CCACGTCATCGAGGGCCACGCGCTCGCGACGCAGTTCGATGGTGCCGCGTGTGAGCCTGGCGACATCGATGAGATCCTCGATCAGCCGGACCATGTGGTCGGTCTGGCGCTGCATGGTGTCCAGCAGCTGGTGTTCGGTGGCACTGCGTTCTTCCAGGCGGAGCATGTTCAGGGCATTGCGGATGGGCGCCAGGGGGTTGCGCAGTTCATGGCCCAGCATGGCGATGAACTCGTCCTTGCGCCGGGCTGCGGTGGCAAGCTCGCGGCCCGCGGATTCCAGTGCCTCGAGTTGCGCGCGGATCTGGTACTGCCGCGCCCGCGCGCGCAGTGCGGCAAGCGCCGCGCTGGTCAGGGCGGCGATGCGCAACGGGCGGTCGAGCAGGGTGGCGTTGCCGAGGCGTTGCAGGAGTCCGCCGATGTGGTCGGATTGCACCTCTCCATGGGCGACCACCAGGATCGGCAAATCGGACCACGAGGGCTGCCGGCTGATTGCCTCCTGCAGGATCTCGAGCGCGCCCATCGCGAGCCATTCCTCCCCGACCATGACCGCCCCGGACGCCAGCACGCCCGGCACGTCCAGGTCCTGCACGCCCGTCCAGGCCTGGGTCGCGATCCCCGCTTCCGCAAGGAGCCGCGCAGTCAACGAGGTATCGCGCGGGGTGGGCAGTAGCAGGCTGATTCGCAGGCCTTCCCCCGCACGCTGCGTGTCACTCATGGAGACTCGCCGTTCCCGGGGGCTGCCTCAAGTTCCTGTGGCACGCCGGTCAGCACGCCCCTGAACTCCCGCAACGGCTCGCCGATGCTGAGCCCCCTGGAAGATGCGTGCATCGGGCGAATGGTGCGCTCGTGGTTGCCGGTGCGCTTCTTCAACACCGAGATCGCCCGCCGGATCTCGCCCTGCGCCTCGAAATAGCGCAGCAAGACCACCGAGTCCGCGAGGTAGCTGACGTCCACGCTGCTGGTCATCGAGCCAATCAGGCCCAGTTGCGCGCTGACCAGGATGGTGACCACGCCCATGGACCCGAGGTAGGCCAGCAGTTCGTGCAGTTGCAGGAGCATGTGGTTCTCCTGCGGCATGGCATTGAGGTAACCGTTGAGGCTGTCGATCACCACCACGCGCGCGCCCTGTTCTTCCACCGCGCGCTGGATCAACTGGGTGAACTCCCCGGAAGTGAATTCGGCGGGATCCACCGCCTGCACCCGCACCAGTCCCGACTCGATGTGCGGCGCCAACGGGAACCCCATGCTGGTTGAGCGGACCAGCAGCGACTGCAGGGACTCGTCGAATGCAAACATCGCCGCGTGTTCCCCGCGGCTGGCTGCGGCGACCACGACCTGCGTCGCCAGCGACGACTTGCCGGTGCCGGCGGCTCCCACCAGCAGCGTGCTCGTACCCCGGTCGAGTCCCCCGCCGAGCAGCGCATCGAATTCGCTCGAGCCCGTGTGCACGGTTTCCCTTGGATTCTCGCGGCGGAAATCCGCGGCGATCAGTCGCGGGAACACCTGCAGGCCGCCGGTCTGGATGCGGTAGTCATGGTAGCCGCCGGCGACGCGGCGGCCGCGATACTTGGCCACGCGCACGCGATGGCGGTCCCCGCCGAAGTCCGCGGCGGTGGAGGACAGGTTGATGACGCCATGCACGATGGTGTGCACGGTGAGGCCGGAGTCGGGGCCGCCTGCGTGATCGAGCAGCAAGGTGGTGCAGTGCTGCCCCGCGAGCGACTGCTTGAACGAGAGCACGTGCCGGCGGTAGCGCAGCGCCGATCCCGACATCAGGCGGAGTTCCGCGAGCGAGTCGAACACCAGGCGCTGCGGCTTGGTGGTTTCCACCAGCTTGAGGATGCGGTCGGTGGTCTCGGCCAGCTCGATCTCCGAGGGATGGAACATGGTGTAGGGCGCATCGCCCTCGAGCTTGCGGCTGTGTGCCAGCAATTCGTAGACCTCCACGCCGCCGAGGTCCCATCCATGCGACTGGGCGATCTCCCGCAGTTCCTCGGCCGTTTCGGAGAGGGTGATGAACAGCACTTTCTCGCCCCTGCGCACCCCCTCCAGCAGGAATTGCATGGCGAGCGTGGTCTTGCCCGATCCGGGTGCGCCCTCGATCAGGTACAGGCGGTCCGCGGTCAAACCGCCGGCGAGAACGGTATCCAGCCCCGGAATGCCGGAACTGAGGGTGCGTGGCGTGGTCGCGGTCGCTGGCATGGGTTTCCAAGGCTCGGGAGTAACGATCGGGTCCGTCCAGTCGACGCATGTCGAGGACGCAAGACCATGAATTGTCCATGCCCCATGTATGCACGATGTCGATGCCCGGTGAAGCCCGGAACAGGCTCCGTTGGCCGGGGCAACCGAGCAAGAGTTTGCTTGGCGCGCGCAGCGATTGGATGGACGCGCAGGACACGGGCGAGGTGCGCCCGGCACCGGTCTCCCGCTCGACGGGTCAGGCCTGCGGCGCGGCGGCGGGTGGGGTCCGGTACGGCGGCGTCGCCATCACCATGTCCACCAGCGAGTAGGCCAGCTCGCGTTCCGCCAGCACCGCCGCATCCGCGCCGTGTTCGAGCAGGTGCTTGACCTCGGCTTCGCTGTGCGCGCGTGCCAACACGCTGATGGCCGGGTTGATCGCCTTCAGCCGCGCGGTGATCTCGCCCGCCTCCAGCGCCTGCGGCATGGCCAGGATGGCCAGTTGCGCCGTGTCCGGGCGCGCATCGCGCAGGATCCTGTCCGATGCGGCATTGCCGCGCAGCGCAATCAGACCGTTGGCCCGGGCCTGGTCGATGCGGTCAGGGTCGCTTTCGATCAGCACCAGCGGCACCCCGCGCGCATGCAGCAGGCGGGTCAGGTCGCGGCCGACGCGGCCATAGCCGACCACGATGGTGTGCCCGGCCATGTCGGCGGGCAGTTCGGAGTTCGGGGCGAGCACGATGTTGGCGGCGACTTCCGCCGCACGCGCGCCCTGCCAGCGATCCAGCCAACTGAACAGGAACGGATTCGCAATGATCGACAGCAGCGCGCCGGCCAGCACCAGGTCCAGGCCTTGTTGCGGCAGGACCTTCAACGTCAGGCCCAGGCCGGCCAGGATGAAGGAGAACTCGCCGATCTGCGACAGGCTGGTGGCGATGGTCAGCGCGGTCAGCTTCGGCAACTTCAGCAGGCGCACGATGGTGTAGGCGATGAAGGCGTTGCCGAACACGATCAGGGCCACGGTGGCCAGCACCAGCAGCGGGTGCTCGATCAGGATCGAGGGGTTGAACAGCATGCCCACTGATACGAAGAACAGCACCGCGAAGGCGTCGCGCATCGGCAATGAATCCGCGGCTGCCTTGTGGCTGAGTTCGGACTCGTTGAGCAGCATGCCGGCGAAGAACGCGCCCAGCGCGAAGCTGACATCGAACAACGCCGCCGCTCCGAACGCGACGCCCAGCGCGATAGCGAGCACGCACAGGGTGAACAGCTCGCGCGAGCCCACGCCCGCGACGTGTTCGAGGATGCGTGGGATCACCCGCCGGCCCACCACCAGCATGAACACGACGAATGCCGCGACCTTGATCAGGGTCCAGGCCAGCGCACCGGCGATGCCTGCCGCGCCGCTGCTTTCGGCGCGCATTCCTTCGCCCGCCCCGAGCGCACCGGCGATCGATGGCAGCAACACCAGCGCCAGCACCATGGCCAGGTCCTCGACGATCAGCCAGCCGATCGCGATGCGCCCACGCCGGGTGTCCAGCAGCCGGCGCTCCTCCATCGCCCGCATCACCACCACCGTGCTGGCGACCGACAGCGACAGGCCGAACACGATGCTGCCGGCCAGCTCCCAGCCCAGCAGCAGCCCGAAGCCGGTGCCCAGGCTGCCGACGAAGGCGATCTGGCCGAGCGCACCGGGCACCGCCACGTGCCTGACGTCCAGCAGGTCGCGCAGTGAGAAATGCAGGCCCACGCCGAACATCAGCAGGATCACCCCCACTTCGGCCAGCTGCGGCGCCAGGGTCTGGTCGGCCACGAAGCCCGGGGTAAACGGCCCCACGATCACGCCCGCCAGCAGGTAGCCCACCAGGGGCGAGAGTTTGAGCCGCTGGGCAAGCATCCCGAGCGCGAAAGCCATCACGAAGCCGACGCACAGCAGGGCGATCAGGGAGGTGTGGTGCGGCATGCGCGCTCCGGCTGGGGCGCCTGATCATCGCATCCCGTCGCCGCAGGCGAATGACGCCCCGGAGGTCGGGGGCGTCCTCGGTCAGGCGCCGGGATGCAGCGGGGGTTGCCGCCGGATCAGGTCACCACCTGTAGGCGACCCGGCCATAGACGTGGGCACCGTTGAAGCCGAACGGACTCTGGCTGGGATACACCAGCTGGCCGTTGGTGGACGTCTGGTAGAAGGATTCGTCCGGATATTCGTCCAGCACGTTGTCGCCCCCCACGGTGAACTCCCAGCCGTTGAGCGCATAGCTCGCCGACAGATCCACCAGCCATTTCCCGTCGAAAGTCTGGTCCAGCAATGCATTGGCGTTGCGCACGGTGAATTCGCCGTAGCGTGTCCCGGTCGCGCCCAGGCTCAGGTTGCCGACCTTCCAGACGCCGCCCAGCATCAGCTTGTCGCGCGGGGCGCCCACCTCGAACCGGCTGAGTTCCACCCGCCCGAAGCGCAGGGCGGCGGGGTCGATGGCAGCCAGCACGGCGGGGTTCGGCGCCACGCGGTCGATTTCGGTCTTGTTGTAGTTGTAGCCGAGGGTCCAGTCGACGACGCTCGCCACGAGCTTCCAGGAATAGGTGCCCACGATGTCGATGCCGGTGGTGGTGGTGTCGATGGCATTGGTGAAATAGCGCCCGCCGCCCACGTCCGGGAAGCCATTGGCGTTGAGGTAGTTGCGCACCGCCGTGCTGGTCAGGTTCTCGGACAGGGTGATGCGGTCCTCGACCTTGATCTGGTAGCCGTCGATGGTGACGTAGAGCCCTTCCAGCGGGGTCAGCACCAGGCCAAGGCTGAGGTTCTTGGAAGTTTCGGCCTTCAGCGGCTCGGACCCGAGCGCGAGCGCGGCCGGGTTGTTGACCCGGAACGTGGCGATATCGAACGGCACGCCGCCGATGAAGTTGGTCGACGTGGTCTGGTAGAACTGCTGCTGCAGCGATGGTGCGTGGAACCCGGTGGAGGCAGTGGCGCGCAGGGCGACGGCGTCGCTGAACGCATAGCGGCCGGTCAGCTTGCCGGTGGAGGTGCTGCCGAAGTCGCTGTAGTTCTCGTAACGGGCGGCAATGCCGGCGGAGAGTTTCTCGGTGAGATCGCCTTCGAGGCCCGCATAGAGGGACGCGCTGGAGCGATCGAAGCTGCCGGTGTCGCTGGGCCGGAAGCCGGGAAAGACCTGGGCGCCCGACGGCGCGGGCGACCCGTCCGGCAGTCGCACCCCACCGTTGAGATAGGAACCCGGCTCACCCGGGGAAAGGGTGAATTCCTCGCCCCGCCATTCCGCGCCATAGGACAGCGTGAGCGGGAACTCCAGGCCCACGTCCAGCGGGTTGCTGAAGTCGAAGTTGAAGACATGCTGCTCCAGCTTGAGCGCGCCCGCGTAGAACTGGGTGGGCGAGGTGGGGCCGAAGCTGCGGTTGAGCGTATTGAGGATGTCGAAGGTCAACTCGTTGGAACCAAAGGTGTAGCTCGCATCCAGGTTGGTGCTGCCGATGGAGGTCTTCATCCCCAGCACCAGGCTGTAGTCCGTGCCGTTGTTGAGGATCTGCGGCAGGAAACCGTTCGGATAGATCGACGGGATGTTGCGGGTATCGCCTGCCGGGCGGAAAAATCCGTTGGAGAGCGACTCGCGCTTGGTGTACAGGCCGTACGAATAGAAGGTCAGGTAATCCTCCGCATCCAGTTCGCCATTGAAGACCAGCGAATGGTTGTCCACCTCCGGGTCGCCGTAGCGCTGCACGACCTGGCCCAATGGCGGGCGCGCTGCCACGGCCGGCACGGACGCGGGCGGATTGAGGCCGGGCGGAGGCAGGATGAAGGGGCGCGCGCGATCGGTCTGGTCCTGGTGCCCGAACTGGGCCGCCAGGTGGACCTTGCCGGATTCACCCAGCTTGAAGCCCGCGTCGCCCAGCACCTGGTACTTGTCGCCATCGCCGGCGCTGTACTTGCCATAGGTGGCGCTGATGCCGCCTCCCGAGGCGGAGCCCGTGAGCACGATGTTGACCACGCCTGCAATGGCGTCCGATCCGTATTGCGCGGAAGCGCCGTCGCGCAGGACTTCGACGCGTTCGATCGCGGCGATCGGGATCGAGTTCAGGTCCACGGGCGACGAGCTGCGGCCTTGGCTGCCGTTGACGTTGACCAGTGCACCGGGGTGGTAACGCTTGCCGTTGACCAGCACCAGGGTGTGGTCCGGGGCCAGCCCGCGCAGCTGCGCCGGGCGCATGGCGTCGGTGCCGTCGTTGATGGCGGCGCGCGGGAAATTGAGCGATGGAATGGCGCGAGACAGGGCGGTGGCCAGTTCCACCGTACCGGTCGCCTGCAGCGCTTCAGGCGTGATGATATCGATGGGCGACGTCGATTCGGTGACCGTGCGGTCGGTGACCCGGGTCCCGGTGACGATCAGCGTGTCGAGGGTTCTGGCGCTCTGCTCCGCCTCCTGGGCCAGGGCCGGTCCGGCGAGGAGCAACGATGAAACCGCAACGGCCAAGCGTGAGAAGCGGTGCATGGTGGAGCTCCAGTTGGAGAGGTGTTGAACCCTCGTTTAGCACATGTGCTGCGGCGCAGCAACCAGCGCTCCACGCCTTTATCTTCCAGGGTCGGCGCAGGCGGCGTGGCCCGGTTCGCTACAATTGCCGCGATGATTTCTTTCCGCAATTTCGCCCTGCGCAGGGGCGAACGCCTGCTGCTGTCCGACGTCGACCTCACCTTGCAGGCCGGCTGGCGGGTAGGCGTGATCGGCCGCAACGGGGCCGGCAAGACCAGCCTGTTCGCCGCCTTGATGGGTGAAGTGGAGCCCGACAAGGGCGACCTGGACTTGCCCGGCAAGGCGCGGGTGGCCTCCGTATCGCAGGAAACCCCGCACCTCCCGGACCCCGCCATCGACTTCGTGCTGTCCGGCGACGCCGCCGTCCATGCGGCGGTCCAGGCCGAGGCGAATGCCTTCGCCAATGAGGACTGGGAAGCGGTGGCCGAGGCCCACCACCGGCTGGAGGAGATCAACGGCTACGACGGCAGCGCCCGTGCGGGCCGCCTGCTGCACGGCCTGGGGTTTGCGGCGGAAACGCATGAAAAGGCGGTTTCGGATTTCTCCGGCGGCTGGCGGGTCCGGCTGAATGTCGCGCGCGCGCTGATGACGCCATCGGACCTGCTGCTGCTCGACGAACCCACCAACCACCTCGACCTCGATGCCGTTGTGTGGATGGAGGAGTGGTTGAAGCGCTATGCCGGCACCTTGCTGGTGATCAGCCACGACCGCGAGTTCCTCGACAACGTCACCACCCACACCCTGCACCTGCACGACGGCAAGGCCAAGCTGTACGCCGGCAACTACACCGACTTCGAGCGCCAGCGCGCCGAGCACCTGCGCCTGCAGCAGATCACCCACCAGAAGGAACAGGCCGAGCGCGCCCACCTGCAGAGCTTCATCGACCGTTTCAAGGCCAAGGCCAGCAAGGCCAAGCAGGCGCAGTCGCGCATGAAGCGGCTGGCCAAGCTGGCCGGCACCGAGGCGGTGCGTGCGGAGCGCTCGCTGCACATCACCCTGCCGGAGCCGCTGAAGCTGCCCAACTCGCTGCTGTCGCTGCACGACGTGGAAGCCGGCTACGGCGCGGATGCGGTGATCCTGCACAAGGTCAACTTCGGCCTGGAAGCGGGTGACCGCATCGGCCTGCTGGGTCCCAACGGCGCCGGCAAGTCGACCCTGGTCAAGACCCTGGTGGGCGAACTGACGCCGCTGGACGGCGAGCGCAAGGCGCACCCGGACCTGCGCATCGGCTACTTCGCCCAGCACACGGTGGAGTCGCTGGTGTTCGGCACCACGCCCCTCGACCACCTGCGCACGCTGGCGCCGGACGTGGCCAACCAGGAGCTGCGCGATTTCCTCGGCCGCTGGAATTTCCCCGGTGAACGCGCGTTCGAGGTCATCGACACCTTCAGCGGTGGCGAGAAGGCGCGCCTAGCGCTGGCCCTGCTCGCCTACCGCCGCCCGAACGTGCTGCTGCTCGACGAACCCACCAACCACCTCGACCTCGACATGCGCGAAGCGCTGGCCGAGGCGCTCAGCGATTTTGATGGCGCGATCGTGATGGTGTCGCACGACCGGCACCTGATCGGGCTGGTCTGCGACGAATACTGGCGCGTGGCCGCAGGCAAGGTGGAGCCGTTCGACGGCGACCTCGACGAATATGCGGCATGGCTGCGTTCGCGGCCGGGCAGCGACAACCCCAAGACCCCCGCGCCCAAGGCGCAGCCTGCGGTCATCGCGCCGCCGCCGAAGCCAGCGGTCAGGGTCAACCCGCACAAGCTGCAGAAGGCCGAGGCCCTGGTCGACGAACTCGAGTCGAAACTCGCCGAAATCACAGTCCAGCTGGCAGACCCAAAGGTCTACGCCGATCCCACTCGAGTAGCCGAGCTGGGACGCGAACAGGCGTCGCTGCGGCCCCGGCTCGAGCGCGCCGAAGCGGACCTGCTGGCGCTCTACGACTGAGTCGCGCCTCGGCGCGCGGCTTGCACGCCCGGTATGGCGGGGTTACGGTCGGGTGATGAAAACCAAAGTCCTGTTCCCGGTAATCCTTGCCTGCGCGCTGTCGGCCTGCGCGGGCACTTCGGTTCCTTTCGCCAAGCGCGTTGCCGAACCTGCTGATGCATTCATGGCCGCCATCGCCTCGCATTGCGGTAAGGCCTTCGCCGGGCGGATCGTGGCCAACCGGCCTGCGTCCACCACGCCGGACCCGTTCGAGGGCAAGGCCTTGGTCATGCACGTACGCGGCTGTTCGGATCCCACGCGGCGCCTGGAGATCCCCTTCCACGTCGGCGACGACCATTCGCGCACCTGGCTGCTGACACGCACCAGTGCCGGCTTGCGGCTCAAGCACGACCACCGCCACGCCGACAGCAGCCCGGACGCGATGACCATGTATGGCGGCGACAACGCCCGCAGTGGCACCGCGGTTCGCCAGGAATTCCCGGTGGACGCGGAGTCGATCGCGCTGTTCAGTCGCGACGGCCGCGGCGTGTCAACGGAAAACACGTGGGCGATGGAGATCCACCCCAGGATGTTCGCCTATGAACTCGCTCGGCCGACCAGCGCGTTGAACCCCGAGGGACGCATGTTCCGGGTTGAGTTCGACCTGACCCGGCCCGTCGCGCTGCCGCCGACGCCCTGGGGCTGGTGACGCAGCTCGGGGCGCTGCCCTTGAATCTGCCCCGGCTGCCCGCACAATCAGCACCTCGTCTTCACCGGTTGCCACCATGCCGATCTACGCCTTCGCCTGCGATGCCTGCGGCCATGACTTCGACCGCCTGCAGAAGCTGTCGGACGCCGATCCGGTCGAATGCCCCGCGTGCAGCGCGGCCGCGGTCCGCCGCAAGTTGACCGCGCCCCAGTTCCGCCTGGCCGGGGGCGGCTGGTACGAAACTGATTTCAAGAAGGACGGCGACACCAGGCGCAACCTGGCCGGTGAAGGCGGCGAGGGTGCCAAACCAGCCCCGGATGCGGCGCCCGCGTCCACTGGCGGCGGCACTGGGGGCGCTGTGCCTGCAAGCAAACCCGCGCCGGTGACCCCCGCGCCCGCCAAGCCCGCCTCCGCGAATCCGGCTCCGGCGAAGCCCGCCGCCAACCCCTGAGACGGGCAGGCGAGGGCGCACGCCCCCGGCCAGCGATTTCGCCCGGGCCACGGGCCATGCCGTGACGGCTAAAATGCGCGCTTCCTCCCGCGACCGCCCGGTGGCGGGACGCAGGCCCCCCGGAGTTCCCATGCGTACCCATTTCTGTGGCCTGATCGACGAGGCGTTGATCGGCAAGACCGTCACCCTGTGCGGTTGGGCCGATGTCGCCCGCGACCTCGGCGGCCTGTGCTTCATCGACCTGCGCGACCACGAGGGCATTGTCCAGATCGTCGCCGAACCGGATGCGACTGTGCAGGACAATGCCGCCGTCATCGCCGCCGCGTCGGCGGTGGGCTATGAGGACTGCCTGCGCATCACCGGCACCGTGCGCGCACGCCATGCGGTCAACGACAAGATCCGCACCGGCAAGGTGGAAGTGGTTGCCGACAGGATCGAGCTGCTCAACAAGGCCGAGCCGCTGCCGTTCCACGCCCACGAGAATCCCGGCGAGGACATCCGCCTCAAGTACCGCTACCTCGACCTGCGCACCCCGGACATGCAGCGCAAGATGCGCACCCGCATCGCGCTGGTGCAGGCATTGCGCCGCTACCTGGACGGGCGCGGCTTCCAGGACATCGAAACCCCGATCCTGACCAAGGCGACGCCCGAGGGCGCGCGCGACTTCCTGGTCCCGGCACGCATGCACCCCGGCGAGTTCTACGCCTTGCCGCAGAGTCCGCAGCTGTTCAAGCAGATCCTGATGATGGCGGGCTTCGACCGCTACTACCAGATCGCGCGCTGCTTTCGCGACGAAGCGCTGCGCGCCGACCGCCAGCTCGAGTTCACCCAGCTCGACATCGAGTTCGCCTGGGTCACCGAGCGCGACGTGCAGGACCTGACCGAGGACATGATCCGCAGCGTGTTCCGCGAGGTGATGGGCGTGGAACTCGCCGCTGAGTTCCCGCGCCTGACCTATGCCGAGGCCATGCGCCGCTTTGGTTCCGACAAGCCGGACCTGCGCATTGCCCTCGAACTGGTGGACGTGGCCGAGCGGGTCAAGGACTGCGAATTCGCGGTGTTCGCCGCCGCGGCGAACGATGCCGATGGCCGCGTTGTCGCGCTGCGCATCCCCGGCGGCGCGTCGCTGTCGCGCAAGCAGATCGACGACTACGCCGCACACGCCGGCAAATACGGCGCCAAGGGCCTGGCTTACGCCAAGATCGATGAGGCTGGCACAGTAAATTCGCCGCTCGCCAAGTTCTTCGCGGAAGATGACTTTGCCGCACTGTTGAAGCAAGTGGGTGCACGCAATGGGGACATCGTGTTCTTCGGTGCCGGAAGCTACAACAGGGTGTCCGACTTCATGGGCGCGGTGCGGCTGAAGGCCGGCAAGGACTTCAACATGGTGCATGACGGGTGGGCCCCCCTGTGGGTCACCGATTTCCCCATGTTCGAATGGGACGACGAGGAGCAGCGCTACGTGGCGCTCCACCACCCGTTCACCGCGCCCGCGGTCGACGACGAGGCCGACCTGCGCGCGAATGCAAAAACCGCGGTCAGCCGCGGCTATGACATGGTGCTCAACGGCAACGAGATCGGCGGCGGTTCGATCCGCATCCATCGTTCGTCGATGCAGTCCGCGGTATTCGAATTGCTGGGCATCGGCGCGGAGGAGGCCGAAGGCAAGTTCGGCTTCCTGCTGGACGCGCTCAAGTACGGCGCACCGCCGCATGGCGGCATCGCCTTCGGCATCGACCGCATCGCGGCACTGATGGCCGGCACCGACTCGATCCGCGACGTCATCGCTTTTCCCAAGACCACCACCGCGCAATGCCCGATGACCGGCGCACCCAGCCCGGTGCCGGACAGGCAGCTGGCCGAGGTGCATGTCTCGGTGCGGGAGAAGCCGACCCCGTGAGCGGCCTGGTGATCCGTCGCGCAATTGCCGACGACGCCGCGGCGTTGTCGGCCGTTGGTGCCGCGACTTTCATCGAAAGCTTCGGCCATCTCTACGTGCCGGCGGACCTGCAGGCGTTCCTCGAAGAAAGCCACTCGGTCGCTGCGTATGCGAACGCGCTGGCCAATCCGGACTACGCGCTGTGGATCGCCGAGCGGAATGGCGTAGCCATCGGCTATGCGCAGGGGGGGCCCTGCGGCCTGCCGCATGCGGACGCCCAGGCAAGCGATGGCGAACTCAAGCGCCTGTACCTGGTGAAGGGCGAGCAGAACGCCGGCATCGGCCAGGCGCTCTTCGACCAGGCCATTGCATGGCTGCAGCGCGGTGGCCCGCGCACGCTGTGGATCAGCGTGTGGTCGGAGAACTTCGGTGCGCAGCGGTTCTACGGCCGCCATGGGTTCGAGTTCGCGGGTGAGTACGCCTTCATCGTGGGCGAGCAGCACGACCGCGAGTTCATGTACCGGCGCGTGCCCGGCCCGCGATAAAAAAAACGGCCCGGTTGCCCGGGCCGTATGGGACGTTGATGACGGACTGGGATCAGTCCTCGGCGCTCCGGAAGGCGGAGTCGAAGCGACCGGCGGCGACCGCGTAGGCAGCGCGGGTCACCGTCTTGGACGGATCGAAGTACGCCTGCAGCGTCGGTTGCAGGTCGAAGGGGCCTTGGATCAGGGCGAAGCGGGCATTGATCACGCCCTGGTCGAGCGCCGCCTGCACGTAGCCACGCAACACCGGGGCGATGGACTCGGCGTCCTCGATCGGCAGGCGCTGGCCGTTGAACATCACGGTCAGGGGCCCGCTGAAAGCTTCCGCCTGTGCCTGCATGCCAAGCGCCTGCACCAGCGAGTACGCCAGGCTGACGCGGGTCACCAGATCGTTCGGGCGGAACTGCCCGTTGAGGGCGCCCATGACGCCGTTCTGTGCCTGGCTGAGGTCACGCAGCGGCGCGCCATTCGCCACCACGGATTCGGCGAAGGCATACGCCGGGTTGTTGGTGCTCACGTCGGAGAAGCTGGAGCGTCCATCGAAGGGCAGGTACTGGCGGACGCTGGCACCCATCACCAGGTACTGCGCCATCTCGGCCCGCTTGAGCGTCTGGTCCGGGCGGAACGTCTTGTCGGAATACCCATCGACCAGGCGGTTCGACACCGCGTATTCGATCGCCTGGCGCGCCGGGTGGTTGGCCACGTCGCTCATCCCGGTGTAGCCACCGCTGCGCTGCAAGCTGACGTCGATGTCGACGGTACCCGGCGCGGCGTAGCCATTGGTGACATCTGCCGGATCCAGCGCAATGCCCGACACCGATCCGATGCCCCTGACGGTCACATGCCACGTACCCGGCTTGCCCGGCGCCCCGGTGGTGATTTCACCATTATTGCCGGCAACCGGTGCCGGAATGCCGATCGCCGAACCGTAGCGATTGCCGTCCGGATCGATCAATACGATTGCCACAGTCTGCAGGGTGCTTGCATCCGCCTTCACCCATGCCACGTCCGCCCCGACCTGGAATGGAATGCTCTCCACTGTCCCGACGGGGCTGAAATCGACCGAATAGGTGGTGGGTGAGCTTGGCGGTAGCAGGGTCGCATTGCTGTTGAAGGTACGCAGTGCGTTGACGGTGGAACCCCAGCCGGTGCGGACCGCTGCTGCTTCGGCCACTGCGGCGTAGGCGTTGATATGGCCGGCGCCGGCTTCCCACGACATGCGCGAGGTCATGTTGGTGGCCGTGCGCCGGATGATGTCCTTGACCTGCTCCGGGGTCAGGTCCGGATTGGCCTCCAGCATCAGCGCAACAATGCCTGACACGTGCGGCGTGGCCATCGAGGTGCCGCTCGAGTGGGTGTAGAAGGGCAGGTGCGCCGGAGCCAGGGTTTCGGCGTCCTGCTGGGCAGCAAGCGCCGGCAGTGCGCCCGACAGAGCCCGGGTGGAGATGATGTCCACACCCGTTGCAACGATGGTGGGCTCGTTGATGTAGGTCCACTTGCGGCCATCGGGCATGGTGAAGGTCGCGCTCTCGCCGCGATTGCCGCGCGAGGAGAAGCTGGTCAGGACGCCGTCTTTCTCACCGGCACCGACCGAGATGACCCACGGGGCCTGCGCGTACGGGTTGTGGGTGTTTTCGCCGGGCCCGCTGTTGCCGGCAGCGAACACGCTGACGATGCCGCGCTTGAAGAGCTCGTAAGTCGCCACGTTGACAGGGTTCAGCGGCTCGAATGCGCCGCTGGTGCCCCAGGAATTGCTGGTGACCCGCACCGGGAAGTCGTAGGAGAACTGGGTGGTGGCGGCGTAGTCCAGGCCACCCACGGCATCCAGGAGGAGGAGCACTGCACCGGAGCCATAGCCGACCAGGTGGGCGCCGGGAGCCGTGCCACGGTACAGACCATTCGACTTGGCGCCAGTCCCGCCGATGGTGCCGGCGACATGGGTGCCGTGGCCCGAACCCAGGTCGGTGTTCGGCATGTCCTCCAGGTACGTGATCGGCAGCAGGCTGTCGTAAGCCGCGAGATTGGTGAGTCCCTGGGTGTTCTGCACCAGGTTGTTGCCGAACTTG